>NZ_BAABLF010000003.1:0-923 GCF_039544205.1 Ferrimonas gelatinilytica
GGGCTATAGCTCAGCTGGGAGAGCGCTTGCATGGCATGCAAGAGGTCCGCGGTTCGATCCCGCGTAGCTCCACCACTTTCCTGTTCGAAGGTTGCTTCAGGCAGGAAAAGCTCGTCATCACCGGAGTTGAAACGGTGAGTCCGGGGTCCCCTTCGTCTAGAGGCCTAGGACACCGCCCTTTCACGGCGGTAACAGGGGTTCGAATCCCCTAGGGGACGCCACTTATATCGGTTTCTCGCCTGGCCGGCGGGGAGCGGCAAAGATTTGGGCGGTTAGCTCAGTTGGGAGAGCACCTGCCTTACAAGCAGGGGGTCACTGGTTCGAACCCAGTACCGCCCACCAGATCTTTGGGGCTATAGCTCAGCTGGGAGAGCGCTTGCATGGCATGCAAGAGGTCCGCGGTTCGATCCCGCGTAGCTCCACCACTTTCCTGTTCGAAGCGCAGCTTCAGGCAGGGAAGAGCTCTTCATCACCGGAGTCAAAACGGTGAGTCCGGGGTCCCCTTCGTCTAGAGGCCTAGGACACCGCCCTTTCACGGCGGTAACAGGGGTTCGAATCCCCTAGGGGACGCCACTTATATCGGTTTCTCGCCTGGCCGGCGGGGAGCGGCAAAGATTTGGGCGGTTAGCTCAGTTGGGAGAGCACCTGCCTTACAAGCAGGGGGTCACTGGTTCGAACCCAGTACCGCCCACCAGATCTTTGGGGCTATAGCTCAGCTGGGAGAGCGCTTGCATGGCATGCAAGAGGTCCGCGGTTCGATCCCGCGTAGCTCCACCACTTTCCTGTTCGAAGGTTGCTTCAGGCAGGAAAAGCTCTTTATCACCGGAGTTGAAACGGTGAGTCCGGGGTCCCCTTCGTCTAGAGGCCTAGGACACCGCCCTTTCACGGCGGTAACAGGGGTTCGAATCCCCTAGGGGACGCCA
>NZ_BAABLF010000004.1:0-219398 GCF_039544205.1 Ferrimonas gelatinilytica
TCTGCATGTTGTGCAGTCACTCAGTAGCATCGAGAAAATGATGATTTCTCAATCCTGCGTGAGTGCCCACACAGATTGTCTGACAAATTGTTAAAGAGCAGCCCGATTGGGCTTGGCTTCGTTGCCGAAGCAGGAGGCGTATATTACGCTGTTCTCCGTGGTCGTCAAGGCCGTTTTTCAACTTTCTCTCCAACCGTCTAGGTTTTAACCAATCGGGCCGAAACCCCTTTGGTGGCGCCGCTTAGCCTCTCACTGAGTGGCCCGCTGTGCCCCGTCGACAGGGAGCGCATTATAGGGAGAAGTTTCCCGGCCGCAAGAGGTTTTCGGTCGTTTTCTTTCAACCGCACAAACCCCCAGCAACTACCGGCTTATGTACAGAGTTATCCACAAAAGTTCGTACCTAAAGACAAGATCGAAGTGTAAATGGTCAACGTGACCACCAATTACCGCCTCACGTCGGCATACCCTTGGCGGGCCTGCAATTGTTTCTCTTGTGATGCACGACATTTCAGCGCAACAGCATTTTGCTAATATGCTGGCATCGGCAGTGAACCTCACTGCAACTTTATTCCATTCAAGGAGCGTATCGTGACTCTATCAGGAACCTTTCCCCGCCGCCGGCCCCGCCGTATCCGCAAACATGAGTTCTCCCGTCGTCTGATTGCCGAGCACACTTTGAGCAGCAGTGACCTTATCTACCCGGTCTTTGTGCTTGAGGGTAATAGTCGACGCGAAACCGTTCCTTCCATGCCAGGTGTGGAGCGTCTGTCGATAGACCTTCTATTAGAGGAGGCGGCAGAACTGGTCGCTTTAGGGATCCCTGCACTGGCGCTCTTCCCGGTAACCCCCTCTGAACTGAAATCGCTGCAAGCTGAAGAGGCATACAACCCAGACGGTCTGGCCCAGAAAGCGGTCAGAGCACTTAAACGCGCGCTCCCTGAGTTGGGCGTGATCACCGATGTGGCTCTTGACCCTTTTACCACCCATGGCCAAGACGGAATCATTGACGAATCAGGCTATATCCTCAATGACGTTACCACTGAGGTGCTGGTCAAGCAGGCCCTGTCACACGCCGAAGCGGGTGCTGATGTCGTTGCACCTTCAGACATGATGGATGGGCGTATCGGTGCCATCCGCGACGCGCTGGAGGCGGCGGGACACCACAATACACAGATCATGGCGTATTCCGCCAAGTACTCCTCCAGCTTCTACGGCCCATTCCGGGACGCTGTTGGTAGCTCTGCCAACCTCGGCTCTGGAAACAAACATAGCTACCAGATGGATCCTGCCAACAGCGATGAAGCTATCCACGAAGTGGCCATGGATATAGAGGAGGGCGCAGACATGGTGATGGTCAAGCCCGGCATGCCCTACCTGGACATCGTTCGCCGCGTTAAGAGTGAACTTCGCGTCCCCACCTTCGCCTACCAGGTCAGCGGTGAATACGCCATGCTCAAGGCGGCCAGTCAGAATGGCTGGCTGGATGAGCGCAAAGTTGTGCTTGAGTCCCTGCTCTGCTTCAAGCGTGCTGGCGCAGATGGGGTGTTGACCTATTTTGCGAAAGACGTGGCGCGCTGGCTGAAGCCGGAGTAATTCTCTTCAAACGCTCAGTACCAGCTAGATCACACTTTTGCATACCGGTTCGCACCCGTGCTGAGTTTCGTGGTCATATGCATGGCTTACTGCCTCGCTGAAATTTTAAGGAAAATCGATGAAAAAAGCGGTCTTGGCTGCCCTGCTCAGCCCTCTGATGTTCAACCCTGCCCTAGCAACGGAACACAATGGTGGCTGTGGCTTTGAAGAAGCCAGCGAGGGCAGCCTCTTTGCCACCTGCACCCAAAACGAAGAAAAGAAGGAAGTGATTTTGACCGGCATTCTTAGCTTCGATGACCTGCGCCAGCAGCCAGGTTATGACGATAACTTTGCGGCGTACGTCCCGGACGCAAACGCGGTCGCCCAACTCAAACAGATCACCACACCCACTGAGATCGTCGTGATTGTGGGCACTTGGTGCCCTGACTGCCACCGGGAAACACCACGCCTTGCCAAGATCCTGAACGAGGTGAACAATCCGGCGTTCACGATCACTTACATCGGTATCGATCGTACACGCACGGACCCCGAGGGTCTCTCCTCCTCGTACGACTTCCAGCGGATCCCCTCTATCCTGGTTCATCAAGAGCAGAAAGAGATTGGGCGTATCGTGGAATCTCCCGAGACCACGTTAGAACAGGACCTGCTGCGGATCCTCCAGGCCCAATAAAGGCTAATTGGAAGCCTGGCGGAGCGATACGGTCAGTAACCCCCTAAGGCACGCCTCCAGGCGTGCCTTTTTATGCGCGATTAACGTTTAGTGGCAACTGCTAACCTTGATCTTTAGGTAATGCCGCCTGAGTCGCCGTAAAGGTGAACGCCATGGTCAACCGCTCCTACTTTGTTGCTCTGCTGGTCGCGCTTCTCACCGTCCCGGCTTTCCCCCTCACTTTTGCCGAAACCTCTGTGGACAAGAAGTCAGTGAGACTCATCGCAGAGGATAATCAGCCTGCAACGCGCGTCGGTCTCAGTGCCGCTTGAGACAGCCCCAACCAATTTACCCGTACCCTACGCCGTGTTGGCCTCGGCTACTTAACCGCCGCTCGGGGAATCCGATGCAACGGTCAGTCACTTAATCAGTTTGCAGCCAAATACAACCCCAATACGGAAACCGTTCGTCGCCTAGATAGGTTTAGCCGCCCCAGTGAGCGGCAACGGCATCCCCTGAACAACCACTGATGCCCCCACGGACTGAGTCTTACGCCTGAGCCCAGCAACGGTCTCCGACACGTGGCTGAGGCTTTGCCTTTGCGACCGAATCAAGCGAATTTGTCCCGTTCAAGTTATGTCCATATGTGTCTGCGTGTGAATGCTTATGTTTGACGTCACAGGGCCGATTTCGTCACCCATATGGATAGTAAGGTCTTTTTGATATCCATCCATTCACACTCGTCTTACCCGCTTACATCCAAACACAGTTGCCTAACAGCATTTTTCCCCTCATGGGCAAAGCTTGATAGGCATTCCGACAAATAAGGATCGTTAAGATGAAATCCGTGATTTTTGCTTCTGTTTTGCTGGCTTCCGGCGCGGTTACCGCTACAGAGTTTGTTGCGGCCGACAACACTCGGGAAACCAAGCTCTGCATGGCTGCGGCAACTGGTACACCGCTCAAGATGATGACCACCATCAAGTATTCCGGCTACGATGATCGCAGCGTCGCTCGAGGCATTGCCTGCAACGACGAGCCAATCAACTTTTTCGCCGCGCGTTACAACGATGATGAGCGGGTAGTAAATCGCCTTAACCGATTCGCCCGGACTAAAGCCAATGTCAACATTATCGACCTGTCCCAGAACCAGAGCGGTACCTTGGTGATTGGAGGCCGTGCCAAGTAGGGTCCCTTTGAGATTCAGGTTCCTACGACAGTAATGACAACGCCGGCCTAGTGCCGGCGTTGCTGTCGTTTCGGGAGATGGACCTCTATATACGTCGTCACCTCGCCTTACTTGGCTACATTCCCGGCCACGTTAAGCGCATCCCAGGTTCGAGCAAAAGGAGGTGCATAACAGAGGTCCAGCATTCCCAGATCCTCTGTCGTCATGCCACCGTGAATGGCCGCAGCCAAAGTATCGACTCGCAGCACCGCTCCCAGCCCCCCGGCCACCTGGCCTCCCAGTATCACTTTGGTTTTGGCGTCATAGATCAACTTGATGCGTAGATCCTGCTGGTTCGGCACGTAATTAGTGGTGTTTTTATCGTTGATCACTACGGTCTTGGTATCGCGCCCCAAGGCTTTCGCTTCCTGCTCGCTCACACCGGTGCGCCCCGCTTCAACGCCCAGAACCTTGACTGCAGCACTGCCTAAAGTGCCGGGAAAACGTTTCTGGGCACCACAAAGATTCTCACCGATTAGCCGTCCCAACTTATTGGCAGTGGTCGCCAGTGGGATATAAACCGGCTGTTGGCGGATCCGGTGGAACACCGTGGCGCAATCTCCGGCGGCATAGATATCCGGCTCACTGCTTCGACCCTGGTCATCAATCACAATTGCGCCGTTCTCCAGCCTATCCAGACCACTGTCATCGAGAAACGCCGTCGTTGGCCGTACACCCGTGGCCACGATCACCAGGTCCGCCGGGTAGCTGCCTTTATCAGTGGTCACTTGTTCAACCGCCAATTGCCCCTTTAATGCGCGAACCTTTTCGCCTAGATGCATGGCGATCCCCTTCCGGGTCAGTTCCTGTTGGATCAGCTCGGACACCTCTTCATCAAAGGACTCCGCCAGGACCCTTTCAGCCAGCTCAATCAGGCGTACCCGCTTACCCTGCTCATGCAGCGCTTCGACCATCTCCAGGCCGATGTAACCCGCACCGATCACCACGACATCCTGGCACTCCTTCCGCTCGGCCAATCGACGCAGCGTGAGACCGTCCTCCAGTGTTTTGACAAAATGCACCCGCTCCAGATCCAAACCTTCTATGGGCGGTCGAACCACGGAAGCGCCGGTGGCGACCATTAATTTGTCGTAGGGCTGAACAAACTCCCTACCCTCGGACAGGTCCCGTACGGTAATTGCCTTGCGAGCCGGGTCGACCTTCAGCACCTGGTGGGCAGTGCGCAGATCGATACCAGACTCACGGAACTGCTCCACGCTGCGCTCTGCCATGTAGCTGGCGTCATCAAAAAAGCCGCCGACAAAATAGGGCAGGCCACAAGCGCCGAAAGAGACGACACTGCCCTGCTCAAAAACAGTTATATCGGCGTCGGGCGCCGTGCGACGGGCCTTGGCGGCGGCACTCATGCCTGCCGCTTCTGCCCCGATGATGACGATCTGCATCTGAGTTTCTCACTTAGCAAAAAAGAGAGAAGGCTGCACCCAGGCAGCCTTCGAGAACCACACTATGAACTCTTAGGATACGGATTCCATATCCAGTTCCAAGTCCTGCTCGCCATTGAACACCTCCATATCGGTTTGACCCAACAGGCGGCTGGTGACAAAACCGGTTGCGATGGCACCATTAACATTCAACGCGGTGCGCCCCATGTCGATCAGGGGCTCGATTGAGATCAGCAAGCCAATCAAGGCGATCGCTTCAGTGGGCAAGCCAAGGGCCGAAAAGACGATCAGAGCGGCGAAGGTGGCACCACCGCCAACCCCGGCAACACCGAAAGAACCGACGACGATAACCGCGATCAAGGTTGCGATGAATTCAAGACTCATCACGTCCAGTCCAATGACCGGCGCGACCATCACCACCAGCATCGCCGGATAGATACCGGCACACCCGTTTTGACCAATGGTGGCGCCGAAAGAAGCGGCAAAGTTTGCCACTCCATCAGAGACGCCCAGTTGACGGGTCTGGGTTTGGATGTTGAGCGGGATGGTCGCAGCGCTTGAGCGGCTGGTAAACGCAAAGGTCAGCACCGGCCAGACCTTCTTGATGTAGGTCATCGGATTACCACCCACCAGCGAGATCATCAGCAGGTGGACACCGAACATCAGTGCCAGCGCCACGTAGGAAGCCAGTACGAAATTGAACAGGTTGAGAATGTCCTGGAAGTTGCTGGTGGCCAGGACCTTAGTCATCAGGGCCAGTACGCCGTAGGGGGTAAGGCGCAAAACCAGGGTCACGATGCGCATCACAATGGCGTACGCCACTTGCATGAAAGCATCAAACTTCTCGGTCAACTCCGGCTGCTTCTTGTTGACGCCCAGGGCGGCCACGCCGATGAAAGCGGAGAAGATCACCACGGAGATGATGGAGGTATCTCGGGCCCCGGTCATATCCAGGAAGGGGTTTGCGGGAATGATTTCAACCAGTGTATTGGCAATGGAGATCCCCCCAGCCGTTCCTTCACGAGCCAGCAGGGCTGCCGCGCGCTCCGCTTCCCGGCCACCATGAACCAAACCTTCGGCGCTAAGGCCAAACAGGTGAGACACTACCAGGCCGATCAACCCGGCTATCGCGACAGTCACCAGCAGGATACCTATGGTCAGGGCACTGATCTTCCCCAGGGACTCCCCATCCTTGAGCTTCAGGATGGCACTGATGATGGACACCATCACCAGGGGAATGATGATCATCCGCAGCAACTGAACATAACCACGGCCGGCAATATCAAAATATTCAATGGACGCCTGCAGTGACGCGTTATCGCTACCGTAAACCAGTTGCAGCACAGCCCCTAGCCCAATACCCAGACCGAGTGCGACAAACACACGCCGGGTAAATTTCACATGGTTACGCTGCATCTTGTAGAGCATCGTAAACAGCAGCAACATCACCATGACATTCGCCAGGACATACAGATCCATAATCTACTCACCTTTTCGCCGAAATCGCCGGCGCAATCATCTTAACAGCGTAATTTATTGTTTGAGTTTATAAAGCCGGAGCATTGAACTCCAATAATCAGGCCCGGCAGGATACCCAAAGGAGCGAGCAGATAATATTCCCAAATGGAATAAGAAAGTGTGAAGAGATTGGCGGTATTCTTGTCGTGGTCAGCGGATCCGTCGATCCAGCTCGACCAGCACCCCCTCTCTCAGGGCACCGCCGGCGGGCAAGACAGCGCTGATCTTCAGCTCTGCCAACAACGATGAGAGGATCGCCACGCCAGCGGCAAAGGTCGCCCCTCGCTCTGGCTCCAGGTCATCCAGTTCGCCGCTTCCCAGCGCAATCAACTCCTGCTCAACCCGCATCAGTAAAGCCGGCGTCAGCGCAGTATCGGACCAACCCCGGTTCGCGATCAGCTCGAACAGGCTGCGGAAGGTACCGGAGATCCCGAGGGCCGCATCCCAGCCCCAGCCGTGAAGCTCCGCCAGTATCGGCTTTAGCGCCTGAGCAACTGACTCTTTTGCCTGCTCTAGCGCCGTGGCCGTGACGCCACCGGAGAAATAATGCTGGGTATAGAGCACAGCCCCCAAGGGCAGCGAGTGTTTGCAGCGGATAGAGGCATCTCCAATCACCAGTTCGGTACTGGCACCACCGATATCCAGAACCAGAGCTCGTCCCTCGACGGCGGTGGTGGCCCGCATACCCTGGTAGATATAGGTCGCCTCCCTCTCCCCCGAAATGATCTCGATGGGGTGGCCAAGCAGTGCCTGACCACGGTGGCAGAATGCCGCCGGGTCTTTCGACTGACGCAGCGCCGCGGTGGCATAGACCGCCACTTCGACAGGCCGATACTGCTTAAGGAGTTGGCCAAACCAGGCGAGGCACTCTAGGGCGCCCGCCTCGACCGATGGACACACAGAACCATCCGGCCCCAGCCCCTGGGCCAGCCGAACTTTGCGCTTATGTTTGGCGATGATGGTCGGGAGAGGCTGACCCGGACGGGCCAGCAAGAGGTTAAAGCTATTGGAGCCGAGGGTCACAGCGGCCAGCAACGGGCCGCTGTGTTCCAGCCCGTCAGCCGTGACGGCGTTGGCGCCCACCGCGGGAGCCTCCCTGCCGATCACCTCGTTGGCCGCCAGGGCGACGCTGTCGCGGAGCCTGACGCTTGGGTCGGCGCAGATCGGTCAGCAGGGCATCAGCATCGTAACCGCTCATGGGAATGCTGTGGCCAATGTATTCCTCAATGGCCGGCAGGTTCATGGCGTACTGCTCGCAGGCAAAACTGATCGACTTACCGGTCGCACCGGCACGGCCTGTCCGCCCGATACGGTGAACATAGTCCTCACAATCATCGGGCAGATCGTAGTTGAAAACGTGAGTGACATCGGGAATGTGCAGACCTCGTGCAGCCACATCGGTGGCAACAAGAAAGTCGATCTCACCGCTTTTAAACTGCTCAAGGATCTTGACCCGCTTCTTCTGCGGCACATCACCAGAGAGCAAACCCACACGATGGCCATCTGCGGCCATCCAGGCATAGATATCTTCACAGCGGTGCTTGGTGTTGGCGAAGACGATCCCCTTATCGGGCCACTCCTCCTCCAACAGGGTCAGCAGCAGTGCCATCTTATCGCGGTTAGAGGGGTAGAACAGCTCCTCCTCGACTCGCTCAGCGGTCTTACGCTCCGGCTCAATCTGTACATGCTCCGGCTCGTTCATATGCTCGTAAGCCAGCTCCTGCACCTTGAAAGAGAGGGTAGCGGAGAACAGCATATTACGTCGTTGAGCGGGTGCAGGCATGCGCCTAAACAGGTAGCGGATATCCTTGATAAAGCCCATGTCGAACATACGGTCGGCTTCATCAAGCACCATCACCTGGATCGCATCGAGGCTGTAAACACCCTGCTTGAAGTAATCGATCAGACGACCTGTGGTGCCGATCAGGATATCGACACCGTTACTCAGAGTTTCACGTTGGCTTTCGTAGCCTTCGCCACCATAGGCCAGGCCGAGCTTCAGCCCGGTCGCCGCCGCCAGTGGCTCCGCATCTTTGCAGATCTGTATCGCCAGCTCCCGGGTCGGCGCCATGATCAACGCACGAGGGCTCTTACCATCGTGGTTTTCCGGGGCACCTCGGGTCAGCAACTCGTGAACCGTCGCCACCAAAAACGCCAGGGTTTTACCGGTTCCGGTCTGGGCTTGGCCCGCGATATCTTTACCACCGAGGATAATCGGCAGCGTCAACGCCTGGATCGGCGTGCAATAGTGAAAACCGCTGCTCGCCAGCGCATCAACCACAGAAGATGCCAGCGGAAAATCAGCGAATTTCTTTTCAGTCAGATGGGTCTTTGTCATAACGAAAGCAGCATATAGGATGCGCTTGCCATTGGAAACAGATCCCGTCAAATTATCGCCATGAAACGACCTGTTTTCACCCACCTTGAAAGTGGACCAATTGGACCCCATGATCCTTTCACTGCCCTCAGGGTTCACCGGTCACACATAAAATCTGGAGCAAAGAATGAGCGAAAAACTGATTACGCTGTCCGATGACAGCTTCGAAAGCGATGTACTGAACGCCGCCCAACCGGTGCTGGTCGATTTCTGGGCGGAGTGGTGTGGCCCATGCAAAATGATTGCTCCCGTTCTGGACGAGCTGGCCGGTGAATATGAAGGCAAGCTGACCATCGGCAAAATGAATGTCGATCAGAACAGTGGCACCCCGGCGCAGTACGGCATTCGTGGGATCCCGACTCTGCTGCTGTTTAAAGGCGGCGAGATGATCGCCACCAAGGTCGGCGCTGCATCTAAGACCCAACTCAAAGAGTTCATCGACGCCCATCTGTAAAGGTGTGTCGACACAAGAGGGTGGCAGCCATTGCCACCCTTTTTTCCCTCCGGAGAAAGCGCTGGACGCCTCCAGGCATTGGTGCTAACTTTCTTAACCAGTACATTTCTCGGCCTTTTGGCCCCTATCTCCCAAATCATTCACAGTGACAGTGAAACGTTCGCGCTCCACGCCGGCGCGCAAAACCGATCGAAAAGACCCACCTATGAACCTTACCGAACTGAAACAGATGCCGGTCTCCGAGCTGGTTGCCCTGGCAGAGTCCATGGGGCTGGAAAACCTGGCCCGAGCCCGTAAGCAAGATATTCTGTTTGCCATTCTCAAAGCACATGCCAAAAGCGGCGAAGACATCTTTGGCGACGGTGTACTGGAGATCCTACAGGATGGCTTCGGTTTCCTGCGCAGCGCGGATTCCTCCTACCTGGCCGGCCCGGATGACATCTATGTGTCCCCCAGCCAAATCCGCCGATTCAACCTGCGTACCGGTGACACCATTGCCGGCAAGATCCGTCCGCCCAAAGATGGCGAGCGCTACTTTGCCCTGCTCAAGGTGAATGAGGTCAACTATGACCGCCCGGAGAACTCCCGCAACAAGATCCTGTTTGAAAACCTGACGCCGCTGCATGCCAATGATCGCCTGCGGATGGAGCGTGGTAACGGTTCAACCGAGGACATCACTGCGCGGGTCTTGGACCTGGCCAGCCCCATCGGCAAAGGTCAACGTGGCCTTATCGTCGCTCCGCCCAAGGCCGGTAAGACGCTGTTGCTGCAAAACATCGCTCAATCCATCGCTCACAACCACCCAGACTGTGAACTCATGGTGCTGCTGATCGATGAGCGTCCGGAAGAGGTGACCGAGATGCAGCGCCTGGTCAAAGGCGAAGTGGTTGCTTCCACCTTCGACGAGCCGGCTTCCCGTCACGTCCAGGTGGCGGAGATGGTTATTGAGAAAGCCAAACGTCTGGTAGAGCACAAGAAAGACGTCGTGATCCTGCTGGACTCCATCACCCGTCTCGCACGCGCCTACAACACGGTTATCCCCAGCTCCGGCAAGGTACTGACCGGGGGTGTTGACGCTAACGCCCTGCACCGTCCCAAGCGCTTCTTCGGCGCCGCCCGGAACGTTGAAGAGGGCGGTAGCCTGACCATCATCGCCACCGCACTCATCGACACCGGCTCCAAGATGGACGAAGTGATCTACGAAGAGTTCAAGGGCACCGGTAACATGGAACTGCACTTGAGCCGCAAGATCGCCGAGCGTCGGGTGTTCCCGGCTATCGACTTCAACCGCTCCGGGACTCGCCGTGAAGAGCTGCTTGCTGGCAGCGAAGAGCTGCAGAAGATGTGGATCCTGCGCAAGATCCTCAACCCGATGCAAGAGGTGGAGGCGATGGAGTTCCTTATCGACAAACTGGCCATGACCAAGACCAACGACGAGTTCTTCGAAGCGATGAAGCGCGTTAAGAGCAAATAACGTCAGGCGTCACCTGCAAACGCCCTGCTCAATCGAGCGGGGCGTTTTTGTTCAGTGCCAACCTGACCTACTCCGGGCAATCAGCAACCAGGTAACGGTCTTCAACCCAGTCCAAACGGTAACAGACTCCCTCCCACTCATGCAGGACCCCGTCCGGCCCAACCCGAGTGCGGGCATTGGCCGGAAGCGTTGCCCGACTGCCCACCGCCACCTGCTCCTGCCTCAGCGTCACCGGAGGTGGTATCACTCTCGGTCTGGGTGGGTCAGGAAGGATATAAGCCTGCGGGCGACGGTAGCGATAGTGGTGATAACGGTCGTGACGATAGCGATCGTGACGATAGCGATCAAACCAGGGGTCGTGGCGCCCCCAGAAGGGATCATGTCGATAGCGGCCGCCGTAATACCAGATCGGCCGTGGGCCCAGGTAGCCGGAGTGGTGCCCGGTGTGCCATTGGACGCCAAGATGCCAATCCACCTCAGCGACAGAGGGTCCACTGAGCAACAGGACACCCAGCCCGATCAAACCCCACTTCATCTGCTCCTCCCCACCGACAGCGCCTCACCGCCCGGTAGGGCGACGACAAGCCCGATTCGGCTCGTTATAATGGCCCGCACTGAGATGGACATCACATCATTAACGAGACCACACATTCATGAAGTTTAGGGATCTGCGCCAGTTTATCGAGCACCTCGAGGCCAATGGCGAACTCAAGCGGATCAGCACCGAGGTGGATCCCCACCTTGAGATGACCGAGATCAGCGACCGGGTATTGCGCAATGGCGGCCCCGCCCTGCTGTTTGAAAACCCCAAGGGCCACACCATGCCGGTTCTGGCCAACCTCTTCGGTACCCCAAAGCGGGTCGCCATGGCATTGGGCAAAGAGGATCCCAAAGCCCTGCGCCAGGTTGGCGAGTTGCTGGCTTTCCTGAAAGAGCCCGAGCCACCCTCTGGCTTCAAGGACGCCATCGCCAAGGTGCCGATGTTCAAGCAAGCCCTTAACATGCCCCCCAAGGTGGTCAAGAAAGCGCCCTGCCAGGAGATCGTGCTCAGTGGCGATGAGGTGGACTTGACCCAGCTGCCGATCCAGCATTGTTGGCCCGGCGATGTGGCCCCTCTGGTGACCTGGGGCTTAACCATCACCAAGGGACCAAACCAGAAGCGACAGAACCTGGGGATCTACCGCCAACAGCTGCTGGGTAAAAATCAGCTGATCATGCGCTGGCTCGCCCACCGCGGCGGCGCCCTCGACTACCAGGAGTTTCAGCGCCAGCACCCCGGTGAACGTTACCCGGTCTCGGTGGCTCTGGGGGCGGATCCCGTCACCATTCTCGGTGCCGTCACACCAGTGCCGGATAGCATGAGCGAGTACGCTTTTGCCGGTTTGCTACGGGGCGAGCGCACCGAAGTCGTGCAATCGGTCAGCAACGAACTTCAAGTCCCGGCCACCGCCGAGATGGTGCTGGAGGGTTACCTGGAACCCGGGTTGGAAGCGGATGAAGGCCCCTATGGGGATCACACCGGTTACTACAACGAAGTCGAGCGTTTCCCGGTGCTGACCGTCACCCACCTGACCATGCGTAAAGACGCCATCTACCACAGCACCTACACCGGTCGGCCGCCGGATGAGCCGGCGATGCTCGGGGTCGCGCTCAACGAGGTGTTCGTACCTATCCTCAAGAAGCAGTACCCAGAGATCGAGGATTTCTACCTGCCGCCGGAGGGTTGTTCCTACCGCATGGCGGTGATCACCATCAAGAAGCAGTACCCGGGCCACGCCAAGCGCGTCATGATGGGGGCCTGGAGCTTCCTGCGTCAGTTTATGTACACCAAGTTCATCATTGTCTGCGACGACGACGTCAATGCCCGAGACTGGAACGACGTAATGTGGGCCATCACCACCCGCATGGATCCTGCGCGGGATACGGTGATGGTGGAAAACACCCCAATCGACTACCTCGATTTCGCGTCACCGGTAGCCGGCCTTGGCTCCAAGATGGGGATGGATGCCACCAACAAGTGGCCCGGTGAAACGGACAGGGAGTGGGGCGAGCCCATTGTCATGGATGAAACGATCAAACAACGTGTCGACGCCCGGTGGGCTGAGTACGGATTCGAACAACAAGAAAAAGAATAAGGAACGTTATGAGCCGTATCTCATGCCAGGTCGTGTCTGTCACGCCCTTTAATGACACCGTCTACCGAGCCATCCTCAAACCGGCAGCCCCTCTGGCCTACCGCCCGGGGCAGTACCTCACCATCGTGATGAGTGAACAGGACAAACGTCCCTTTTCCATCGCCAGCGCACCGGGTGGCGATACTCTGGAGCTGCATATCGGCGCCGCCGTGGCCGAGGGCTACGCCATGCAGGTGGTTGACCGCCTCAATAGCGAAGCGCAAATCGAGATCGAAGCCCCTTTCGGTGACGCCTACCTGCGTCCCGACAGCAGCCGTCCCCGGGTATTGATTGCCGGTGGTACCGGCTTCTCCTACGTAAATAGCATGATGGAGTGGTTGATCCAACAGGGCGATAGTCAGACGACTTTCCTCTACTGGGGGAGCCGTGACCCCCAGAGCATGTATCTGCGGGAGGCTGCCGAGCGCTGGCAAGCCCAGCACCCGGCGCTGACCTTTGTGCCGGTCTTTGACCACCCGGTCGCCGGTGCCCGCCAAGGGACGGTGATCGACGCTGTCTGCGCGGACTTCATCAGCTTGCTGGATTACGACGTCTACATCGCGGGACGTTTCGAGATGGCGGGTGCGGCGCGGGAGCGGTTCCGCCAGCATGGCATCGACGAAGCACACCTCTTCGGCGACGCCTATGCCTTCATGAAGTAGCTCTAAGGCACCCACAGGGTGCCTTTCTTCTCTCTGGTTTCGGCTCTAGGACGTCAGAGAAGACAGGCAACGCAACCCGGGCTGCAATCACTCTCACCGATTTACCGGAATCGGCTCGCCACCCTCACACCGCCGAATCTGTCGTGCCGTACTCCGTGTTGCAGTCCCAACCACCATAACCGGGCTTCCACGCATCCATCGCAAGTTAAGCTACCGAAACGCTCATGCCGCCCCCGGTGCCGAGCCAGGCAAGGATGAGTTCGTTTTTTGTACAGCGATCACAGATCCGTGCTTGTCCTTAATGGATAATCCCGCCGCCTTTTTCTTCCCCTGTCGTTAGGAGCGTTATGACTCTGCACACACTGCTCAACGGTGATCGCCTGCCCCTGTCGGGTCAATACACCCTCGAACTGCTCAAGCCGAGTGACATGCCGGCGATCTGCTCCATGCTGGCGGATGAACAGGTAAACCGGCACCTGTTTTTTGCCCCCGCCTCCGAACAGTTGTACTACGACTACTTCCTACCCCAGTTTCAGGCCATGGACGACGCTATCGAGCAGCGTCAGCCGTCACAAGGGCCGCTGATGGTCGCTATCAGGGACGGAGCCAACACCTTCGCCGGCATGGCCGTATTGACACCCACTGAGGGCCAGCCTGGTCAGTTCAGCATTGGCTATCAGCTGCCTGCTGCTCATTGGGGCTTGGGCCTGGCGACGGCGGTTTGTCGCCTGTTGACGCGTTTCGCCTTTATCCACCTTGGGGCACAGAAGGTGCAGGCGGATCTCTACGATACGCATACCGCCAGCAAGCGAGTGCTGGAGAAAAGTGGTTATGGCCGCAGCCACAAGGTGTATGGCCACTTCGAACAGGGCCAGGTTGACCAGAGCTGGTTCGCCCAAACTCGGGCCCAGTTTTTGCGCTCGCGGGTCATTGCGGCAGCCTGAGTGACAGGCATCAAGAGCAAAAACGGCACCCTCGGGTGCCGTTTTGTTTGCTGATCTCACCTATCCTAAGACAGGGCATGGTCCAGCACCACGCCGGTAAAGAGAACTGCCCCGGCCCAGTTGTTGTTGAGAAACGCCTTGAAACAGTCTGGCCGTTGCCGGTCAAAGATCAACCGCTGCTGGTAAACAAACAGCATCGCCATCCCCGCCAGCGCCAGCGCATAGAACATTCCCAACCCGAGACGGAGCCCAACTCCGGAGAGCAAAACCAGGGTCAATACCTGGAAGACACCAACCCAGTGACGATCCCAACGGCCAAACCAGATTGCACTGGATCGGATCCCGATCTTTACATCATCGTTGCGATCCACCATGCCGTACATGGTGTCGTAAGCGACTGTCCAGCACCAGTTGGCCGCGAACAGGTACCAGGCGATGGTGGGCACCTCACCGGTCTGGGCGGCGAATGCCATCGGAATGGACCAGCTCCAGACCACGCCGAGAAACATCTGCGGCGCGGCAAGGAATCGCTTAGTGAAGGGGTAGATGATGGTGAGCAAAATGCCGACATACGCCATCTGCACCGTCAACGCATTGAGCTGCAGCACCAGAGCGAAGCAGACAAGGCCGACTACGGCGAAAAGGATCAGCGCCTCTTTTGCCCGTATCTCTCCATTGGCCAATGGGCGGTGTCGGGTACGCTCCACATGCCCATCCAGCTTGCGATCAGCAAAATCATTGATGATGCAGCCATTAGCCCGCATCAGCCAGATCCCGGCAAAGAAGATAAGGAACACATCAAGCTTGGGGAACCCACCCGCCGCCAACCAAAGGGCGGACATGGCGGGCCAGAATAGAAGAAAGGTGCCGATGGGGCGATCCAACCGGGTGAGGCGAAGATACGCATCCAAGCGCCCCTGCATTACTGCGAGCATGGTCCCTGCCTTGTTATCGTTATCGAGGTGGCCATTATGCGATAACCAGCAGGGAGTGTCAGCCCGTCGGCGAACTGCCCGGAGGTTTTAGAAACCGGAAAACGCCACCGGCACGGTCTCTACTGCCAGTCCCAGCCACGCTTTGGCTGGCCATAATCGGCACTGCGATCAACGCTAAAGCGACCATGGGGATGGTTGGCCATGACAGCAAGGAAGTCCGGGTGACTGAGGCGCACCAAGTTCTCATGATCCCCCGCCTCCATATACACCTCAGGCTCCTCCGCCAGCTGCTCGTCGTACACCGACTGAACATGATAGGGTTCACCGGTTGCCGGCAACGCACCCAACTCACAGTCGCTAAAGCTGCCTTTGAGCTTGGACTCAGGGATCAGGTGGAGCTCGCAACCCAGCTGCTCACTCAGTTTACGCAGGATCACCCGGTTGCCCGCCGGCACGACGGCAAGAATGCGACGCCCTTCGTGATCCTCCAACATCACCCCTTTCGCCGTTTGTCGGACAGGCACCCCGGCATTTAATGCGGACTGAACCGCCGACTGACTATGGGCATGAGGCACTAGGGAGTACCGCACACCAAGGCTTTCAAGATAATCACTGACTCGCATTGCTACGGCCATAACTGCCTCCCCCCTCTCGGGTGATACAGACCGATTCGCTCCCTTTAAGTTTAGCCTCCCAACGACTCCCTGCCATGGGGCGACTTGAAGTCGAGCACCGGCCCTTTCGGGATAATCCGAGTGGGATTAATCATGTCGTGGCTGTAATAGTAATGACGCTTGATGTGCTCGAAGTTCACCGTCTCTGCGACTCCGGGCCACTGGTACAACTCACGTACATAGCCGGACAGGTTAGGGAAACTACTCAGTGTCTGCCGGTTACATTTGAAATGGCCAAAGTACACCGCATCGAAACGGATTAGAGTGGTAAAGAGCCTCCAATCGGCTTCCGTGATCTGAGCCCCCACCAGGTAGCGCTGCCCAGACAAGCGCTCCTCCAGGCGATCCAGAGCCGCAAACAGGCGATCATAAGCGGATTCGTATGCTCCCTGTTCCGTGGCAAAACCGGCCCGGTAGACCCCGTTGTTGACGTTGTCGTACACATCTTTGTTGATCGCCTCGATATCGTCGCGCAGCGCTTTGGGCCAGTAGTCGTCGTGGTTGCCCGTCAAGTCATCAAAGGCGCTGTTGAACATGCGAATGATATCGCTGGATTCATTGCTGACAATGCGCTGCGAGTGACGATCCCAGAGTACCGGCACCGTCACCCGACCACTATAGTCGGCTTTGTTCTTGGTGTAGATCTGATGGTGATAATCAAAGTCGTGCAAGGCGTCCCCGGTAGAGCCGCTGGCCTTGTCAAAGCTCCAGCCCTGTTCCAACATCTCCGGACTGACAATAGACACACCGATATATCTCTCCAGTCCTTTGATGGCGCGGAAAATCAAGGTCCTGTGGGCCCAGGGGCAGGCCAATGAGACGTAAAGGTGGTAGCGCCCCTTCTCCGCCTTGAATCCCCCCTCACCGGAGGGGCCTGGGCTGCCATCTGCAGTGATCCAGTGCCGCAACTGGGCCTCCTCACGGACAAACTCACCATCGTTGCTTTCAGTGTCATACCACTCATCATGCCAAACACCGTTTACCAGTTGTCCCATCTTGTTGCTCCTGTATTCAGTCGGGTCATGAACGCGAACGCTGTCTTACCGCGTCCGTCCGTTCGCTCATTGGGTTCGTCGCGCGTCCAGGCTGAAGCGGCCAGGCCCATGAAGCACCAGCAGCAGGAATCCACCGGACATGGCGATATTCTTGGCAAAGCTGTTGAAGTCATTCGCGAGGTCACTGTGAAAGAGCATGGCGGACGCCACGCAAAAGGCGGCGAGCAAAGCGGCAACCAGTCGCGTCTGATAGCCCAGGATCAGGGCTATCCCGCCTCCCAGCTCCAGCAGCAAAACCGGGTAGAGCAGCACACCAGCTACCCCCATTGACTCCATCCAGCCCTGAGTTCCAGCAAAGTTACCGATCTTGTTATAGCCAGCCACCACAAAAATAAATGCCAGCGCCAATCGGGCCAGCAGGTCCGCTGCAGCATACGGAGTCGGGTTACGAAGGTCACTCATGGCCGTTCCTTTAATCATTAAGTGGATACCAAATCAGTTTAAACCCAACAAATAGAAACAAAATCGCAAATAAACGGCCCATTTATCTCATTTTATCGAACCTTTATCGCATGAACGCCGAGGTGGCACTGTCAGTCAGCGAGCTTGGGGATACGCTCCACTGATCGGCCATGCCATCCCTGACGAGGCTCAATAATCACAATTGAGGGTATTGTGGCGGTCACTGGTGCAGTAGCGCTCGACCACGGTATACCCGAGGTAATCTTCGCCTTCCCACTCGAAGGTCAAAAACTGCCGGTAGAGCTTGGGCGACGTTTCCAACTGATCACGGTTGTCATAACGCCCCTTCGAAGCCAAGTTCGCGAAAAACGAGAACCAGTTATAGCCCGTCACGAGTTGGTCGTCCCTGCTCAATACATAGCGTTGATCCAGAGAAACTTGGTAACGTTGGCGCGCCCCAAGGTTGGGCAAACGATGATGCCGGGGGAATTGACGACTGAAGTTGGTGACCGTGGGAGAGAGTGTGAATTGATGCAGGGGGTCGGCGTAGGCTTCCTCTATCCCTTGCAACTCTGCCATGCTGGTGATCACTTGGGGTTCGTAGCCGGGCAGCTGCCCACGGTTGGTCCGTGGCAGGTAGGGGGATGCACAGGCAGACAGCAGCATGGCGACCACCAGAGTCAGGACGAACTTTTTCATATCAAGGCCTCCTTGCCCAGAATAGAAGAGTTTCTCCGCATCGTATGACGTCTCTGTGTCTCAGACCCATACGGCAGATCCACCACTTCTTGAATAATCCAATCACAATCGACTGAGTGTTAATCCTATCTGGAAGGTGGGGTATAAAAAAGCCCCGCTAAGCGGGGCTTTAAAGGCTTATCAGCCGAGAGTCGGGATTAGGCCTCGCGATACTCGATGTTGCCCTTGGCCTTCAGTTCGTCGTACCACACATTGTGGTGCTGCTTGGCCCAGTTCTCATCGCAATACCCCGTGACCATGGACCGGAATCCCCCTTCCGACAGCACGGTGGCCATAAAGATATGCACCACAGTAAAGCCGGTCAGGATGATGGCAGAAGCGCCATGGATCATGATGGCGGTCAGGCTCGCCGTACGTGAGGGGTTGATATATTCCGGGAACAGCATCACCGCGCCCGAGCCTATCAGGGCCAACCCAAACAGCGTAAAACACCAGAACCAAAGCTTCTCACCGGCATTGGAAAATCCCGAATCGGGGTGTTTTCCCTTGAAGGGACCGAAATTCAGGTATCCCCCCACCACCAGGAACCACTTCAGATCATAGCGGGCCGGAATGTTGTGCTTCATCCACCGCAGCATCGCTAAAATCGCGAAGATGGAGAAGGGAACCGCCATATAGTCATGAACTGGCTTAGCGATACCGGCCAAGGCCCCTACCCCTTCGGCTCCAAGATAGTCACCGAAGACAAAGCGCCCGGAGAGCAGCGCCAGACCCGTCACGATCAGGAGCAGGCAGGGAATGGCCATCAGCCAATGGATCACGATGTCGACCTTGGGCCAACGCAGCACCTCCACACCGGAAAAGCCCTTCTCCAGTTTCGCCGCACCGTTAACCAACGAGAACACGGCGAAAACCAGGATCATTCCGAACAGCGCCAGCGCCAGTGCCGGTGCAATCCAACTTGGTCGGGCCTGAATCAGGCCGGGGTCGTAGGTGTTGATCAAACTGGCATGGAAGGACCCGTTAGACTGGGTCGTTCCGGTCTCGCCATTTTTCACCTGCAACCAGAGTGGATTCAGGCCCTCGGTCTTGGCTTGCGCTCCCTCCACTTCCGCCGCCTGAGCAGCCATGACCGCCTTGGCCACCAGCGCATCATTCGGCTCCGTAGAGGCGCCCCAGGCTGCGCCTGCCACTATGACAAGCAGCAGCACCAGGCCTCGCCTTAATGTCGCGTTCATACTGCCTCCTTAGCCATCCCAGCCGGCGTTCTCGGCACCACGCACTGCAACCCGCTGGCGGAAGATCCCAGAGATTACATCCGCATCACCGGCCAACAGGGCCTTGGTGGCACACACTTCAGCACAGAATGGCAGCTTGCCTTCGGCAATCCGGTTGGCCCCGTAGAGGCGCGCTTCCTTCTCAGAACCCACCTCCGCGTCTGGCCCCCCGGCACAGTATGTACACTTGTCCATCTTGCCCTTGCCACCGAAGGTGGTTTTCTTCGGAAACTGAGGCGCACCGAAGGGGCAAGCGTACAGGCAGTAACCGCAGCCAATGCATTTATCCTTGCTGTGGCGAACAATGCCGTCGGCGGTCTGCTCGAAACAGTCCGCCGGGCACACCGCCATGCAAGGGGCGTCGGAACAGTGCATGCAGGCCACCGAAATGGAGGCCTCCTCACCCACAACCCCATCGTTGAGGGTCACCACGCGACGGCGTGATACCCCCCACTGCAGGGAGCTGTCGTTTTTACTCTTACAGGCGACCGTACAACCGTTGCATTCGATGCAGCGTTTGGTGTCACACAGGAATTTCATCGTAGCCATAAGTCACGTCTCCCTTCCTTAAGCCTTGCTGATCTGGCAGATCGACACCTTGGTCTCCTGCATCTGAGTCACGATGTCATAGCCGTAGGTCATCGCCGTATTGGCAGACTCCCCTTGGATATAGGGCACCGTGCCATCCGGATAGCTGGGAACCAGCGACTCACCTTCGAAGATCCCGGCGAAGTGGTAAGGCATGAAGCACTCTCCGGGGATCACCCGCTCGGTGACCATCGCACTGATATGCAGCTTGGCACCCTCCGGCGAATGCAAAATCACGCTGTCGCCATCTCGGATGCCGCGGTCCGCCGCGTCTGCCGGGTTCATCTCGACAAACATCGTCTGCTGCAACTCGGCCAGCCAAGGGTTGGAACGGGTTTCCTCGCCACCCCCCTCATACTCCACCAGACGTCCGGTGGTCACGATCATCGGGAACTTGCGGTCCAGATCCTCGTTTCGCACCTTCTCCTGGATAGACTTGTAGAGCGTAGGCAGTCGGGCAACCTGGCGGTCATCGTAACTGGGATACTTGATCGCCAGTTCACGGCGCGGGGTATACAGGGGTTCACGGTGGATAGGCACTTCATCCGGGAAGGTCCAGACGCGGCAGCGAGCCCGGGCATTACCGAAGGGAATGCACCCATGCTTCATCGCCACACGCTGGATACCGCCGGAGAGATCCGTTTTCCAGTTGCGTCCCTCTGCCTGCTCCTTCTCCTCCGGTGTCAGGTCATCCCACCAGCCCAGCTGCTTGAGCATGTCGGCGGTGAACTCCGGATGGCCATCGCCGATCTCATTCCCCTTGGAACCGGGGTCTGCGGCCAGCAGGTTTTCCCCCTCGTACTCCACCCCGAAGCGGGCACGGAAGTTACCGCCCCCCTCAAGGATGTGCTTGGAGGTGTCATAGAGGATATGGGTTCCCGGGTGCTTCTGCTCCGGTGTACCCCAGCAGGGCCACGGCAAGCCGTAGGTTTCCCCTTTACAGGGACCCCCTTTCGCTTGCAGATCCTCAAACTCGAAGGTGCCCCAGTTTTCCTGGTGCTGCTTGAGGCGCTCCGGCGACTGCCCGGTGTAGCCGACGGTCCACATGCCGCGGTTGTACTCACGGACGATATCCTCGATCAGTGGCACACTGCCCTCAACCTTGATGTTCTTGAACATCTGGTCGGCGATCCCCACTTTCTTGGCGATCAAGTACATGATCTCGTGGTCCGGCTTGGACTCGAATACCGGCTCCACCACCTGGCTACGCCACTGCAGAGAGCGGTTTGAGTTGGATACTGATCCGTAAGTCTCAAACTGAGTGGCCGCCGGCAGCAGGAACACGTTGTCCTTGCGGGTGTGCATCACCCCGGCCATGGTCGGATAGGGGTCGACCACAACCACCGCGTCCATCTTGTTGAGGGCTTCACGTACCTCGCGCCCCCGGGTTTCGGTGTTCACGGATTGGCCGAGGAAGAACGCCAGGCGAATGTTGTCCTTCTGGCCGATCTTGGCCTTGTCTTCCAGTACCCCATCGTGCCAACGGGAGCAGGGGATCCCGGCGGAAAACATCGGCTGAGCGCCGAGGTAGCTGCCCTGGTCGAAGCGGGACTTAACCCACTCGTAATCCAGCTCCCACACCCGACTCCAGTGTTGCCAGGCTCCCTCCGCCAGACCGTAATAACCCGGCAAGTTGTCGAACAGCAGTCCGAAGTCGGTCGCACCCTGCACGTTATCGTGGCCACGGAAGATGTTTGCTCCACCACCGGACACCCCCATGTTACCGAGCGCCAGCTGCAGAATGCAGTAGGCACGGGTGTTGGCGTTACCTATGGTGTGCTGGGTTCCGCCCATGCACCAGACAATGGTGCCGGGACGATGTTCGGCCAGGGTTTTAGCAACCCGGTACACCTCCTTCTCACCGGCGCCACAGATGGTTTCCACTTCCGCCGGCGGGTAGTTTTTCACCTCCTCGCGGATCTTCTCCAGTCCCCAGACCCGGCGGTCGATGAAGTCCTGATCTTCCCAGCCATTCTCAAAAATGTGCCAGAGCAGGCCGTAGATGAAGGGGATGTCGGTACCGGGACGAATATGAACGTACTGGTCCGCATGGGCGGCGGTACGAGTAAAGCGGGGATCGACCACGATCATCTTGGCGCCCCGCTCTTTGCCTATCAAGACATGTTGCATAGCAACCGGGTGCGCTTCCGCCGCGTTGGAGCCGATAAACAGCATGCTCTTACAATTGTGCATGTCGTTGTAAGAGTTGGTCATGGCGCCGTAGCCCCAGGTATTGGCGACCCCGGCTACCGTGGTGGAGTGGCAGATCCGTGCAGAGTGGTCAACGTTGTTGGTTCCCCACATCGCCGCCAACTTGCGGTACAGATAGGATTGCTCGTTGTTGGTCTTGGCCGAACCCATGAAGTAGATGGAATCGGGGCCGGACTCCTCCCGAATGTTGAGCATGAGATCGCCAACCTGGTCGATCGCTTCGTCCCAGCTGAGTTTCTTCCACTTACCATTCTCCAGCTTCATCGGGTACTTAACCCGTTTCTCGCTGTGGGTGTGGTGAATGAGTGACGCCCCTTTGGCACAATGCGCACCCCGGTTGATGGGATGATCAAAAGCCGGCTCATGCTCGATCCAGACGCCGTTCTGAACTTTGGCGTAAACGCCACATCCCACGCTGCAGTGGGAGCAGATGGTGCGAACGGTGCTGATCTCGCCGGAACCCGCGGCATCTGCCGCCTGCGCTTTCTTTATCATGCCGGTGCCGAGCATGGAGGCGGCGGCGATGCCGCCGGTAGTGACCCCTGCCCGTTTCAGGAATTGACGCCGATTGAGGCCCAAACCACCACTCTCACAAGTGGATGCTTTGGCTTGTACAGAAGGTGTAAGTTTCATCCTGACCCCCTAAGAGTTACGCGCAGTGGCGTAGTAGGAAAGGATATGTTCGGTTTCGCGATAGCCTTGGGGCTTCGCGTCGGACGCGACTTCTACATCGCGGGGGGATGCGTGCACCGCTTTGCTGCCCAGGGCAACGGCGCCAGCTCCCAGGCCAAGGGCCTTGAGTGCGGCGCGGCGGTCCTTACGGGGCTGCCTGTCTTGCATAAACACCTCCTAAAGGTGTACGTGAGTTAAAGGTGAGGCGACAACCCACTGCCCCACCACCGGAACTCTCTGCCTGATGGCGTGTCCGTACTTCAACCCCGTCAGCGGGGCATGCCCATCAGGGCTTAACCAGTCTGCTGGACGTTCACG
Organism: Ferrimonas gelatinilytica; assembly: GCF_039544205.1. NCBI lineage: Bacteria > Pseudomonadati > Pseudomonadota > Gammaproteobacteria > Alteromonadales > Ferrimonadaceae > Ferrimonas > Ferrimonas gelatinilytica. The sequence continues at coordinate 23,308 of NZ_BAABLF010000004.1, forward strand.
TCCAAAACCTGGTTGCCAAATGTGGTCTTCTCAGTGGCAAAAAAGGCGGTTCCCAGCGCTGCCACAGCGGCGTAGAAAGCTGCGTTCTTGGCCTTACCGAGGTCCGTAAAGAAGGTTTCTACCCAGGGGGCCAGGTGACGCTGCCAGAACGTCAACTGCTCATGCTGTCCAGCCTCAAGCAGCAGATGAGCCATCACCTCGCACAGGGCGGCCAGATGGTCCTCCGGCTCTTTCACTTCATCCTGTCGGGCGAATCCCAACCTTGCCAAGTCCTGACGCAACAGGGCCAGGGGCTGGTCCATCAGGGAGCCGGTCAGGTACCAACTGGTATAGGGAATCACCTCACCATGTCCCAGGCCGATGAACAGATTGAAATACTCATCTTCCAGCGGGGCCACCTCCTGGCCCTGAGCCGCCAGCTTCAAACCATGCCAGGCACGGTTCATCGCATTATCACTGTCGCTATCCAGCTCAAGCTCCGACAGAAACTGTAGCAGGTCTGCAGTTGGAGTCTGACGTAACAGCGCCGCCAGCAGTTGATAGATATCGGCGCGCAGCTGCTGGTGCTCGGTCACGACTCGGTTTTGTTGTTGTGTCATAGGTACCTCGGAGTCAAACCCGCAGTTGTTTTTCCGGATCATTGAGAAGGTCGGAAAAGAGATCCTTCACTCGACAGTCTTCGCACATTTTCAGTCGCTTCGCCGCATCACCAGCAAAGGCGCTGTGACTGGCCAGAGCAACGGTCATCTTCTCTATCACCGCCTTGGTGGCAAAAGGCTTACCGCAGGTGATGCACTCGAAGGGTTCCTCCTCTTTCAGCACCCGCTGCTGCTGACGCGCCTCACGATCCAGCAGCACCCTGGGCTGTAACGTGATCGCCTTCTCTGGACAGGCCTTTTCGCACAGCCCGCACTGGACACAGGGCTGCTCAGTAAATTTCAGGGCGGGCTTTTCACCTCCATCCTGCAACGCGCCAGTGGGGCAGAGTGCTGTGCAGCTCATGCACAGGGTACAGCTGTCGACATTCACCGAGACCTGGCCATAGGGCACTCGGCCCAGCTCCAGTATGGCCTCAGAGTTGGCGGCGGTGCCATTGAGATGGTCCAGCGCATTAAACAGGGTGTCCCTCTTCGCCAGGTCTTTGCCAAACGCCGCGACCGGCAGTGTCGGCCAATTCGCACTCTGTGCCACCATGCCGCCCAACTGCGCCAGCTGATCACTGTCCAGCAGGCAGAGGCGGTCTTTTTCAAGATCGATCGCCTCCAGCAGGGTGCGGGCGAGCGTCAATTCATTTTGCACCAGCGTCAGCAGGGTCGGTGGGGTAACCGGGGTAGTCAGGATGATCACCTGGCGAGCCCCCCAGGCCAACGCGGCCAGGCAGCTATCGATGCCTGCCACGGCCACCTCTTCCAGGGCAATAGGCAGAACCCCTCCGGGCAGCTGGTTGAGCCCGGCAATGGCCTGTTGGCCCAGAGTCTGATCATGCAGCAGCACGACCGGACGCTGATCCGACAAAGATTGGTAACGGGTGAGAAGGCGCTTGAGGTAATCCTTCAACACCGCTGGAGTAGGCTGGTCGTACTGAATAGCGCCGGTCGGGCAAGCGCTGGAGCAGCTTCCGGCGCCGTGGCAAAGGTAGGGATCAATCTGTATGGCTCCCTCCTGGGAGCTGATGGCATCCGCCGGGCACACGCTGAGGCAACGGGTACAGCCCTCAATGTTGCTGGAGTGGTGCGCACAGATATCGCTGTTGACCGTGACGTAGCGGGGCTTGTCGAACTGACCAACCAGCTCGGGCAGTTGCGCCAGCGCATCCGCCAGCTTGTCGCTGTCCTCTCCCGGGTGAAAATAGCCAGGGGGCAACAACTCCAGGCTGAGAACCGGCTGTTGGCCGAGATCCAGCACCAGATCGTAGTGCGGACGCCGAACCGCGCCCAGCGACAACTCAATGGGTGAACCGCCCTCCGACTCCCGGATAACCACTCGAAACTGACCGAGAAAACCGCTGATCTGCACATCCCGGCTGAAGTATGCCGGAAGAGCTTCTGTTGCTTCCGCCGCCGCCATCACCTGCTCCAGATACTCATCATCCTGGCAACTGATGGCATCCGTCGCGAGCAGGGTTACGCTGGCCAAGGACGCCGAAGAGGCCACCAGCTTGGAAGCCGCCAGGCGGATTCTGTCTTCGGACCCAAGGATCAACAGGTGCCCCGCTGTCTGGTAAGAGACAGTCTGGGGTATCAGATTTTCCAGCATGGTGATTTGGGCTAGGCTCTGCTCACGGGCCGGATCCGCTGCACCGATTTCAAGTTTGCTCACTGTGCGTTCCTAAATGATTCGTAGCTCTTATAGTAATTCTGTTGCCAGGGACGAGCGATGAACTGCATCAAAAGATGAGCAAGATTCGTACCGCGCTCGAGCTCGTTCCTGTCCTGTTGGTTACGCTGGAGTCTGTCCGTCGTCTGCACCACCCTCTTCAGATGCGACTTTTTGTCCAGGTTCCTGCTCCTGCCCGGTGGGTTCTGGTGACTTTTTGTCCAGTTGCGCAACCGCACTCTCAGCCCCCTCCTCGACATCTTTAACCATGTGACGAAAGACCTTCTCAGCCAGTTCAGCCGCCACTTTGGCGCTGAGCTTAGGTTGCGCGGCATAATCCAGATCGTACTCGCAGAGGCCATCCCGCACGTTGTAGTGCGGCTGCTTCCAGAGCGCCCTCAACGCCTCCTGGCGCTTGTCCGCTGCCACATCGGGACGCATAAAGGCCGCGAAGCTGCCGCCCTCTTCAATCTCTTCGGGGTCTGGCAGTGGTGCCTCGGGCTCCTCCTGTACCTCCGCGGCTTGGTCCGACTCTACGGCTTCAACCGCCTCTCCAGGCATCGCCGACGATTCGAGCTCCTCCGCTTCCTCTCGAGCCTGCTTCGCCTCCTCCTCGGCAACCGCCGCCCGGCGGCGCTGCCAGCGATCCAGAAATCCGCTCATGCCTTACCCCCTTTGGGCTTCATCTCGTCACGAACATCAATGTGCCGGCGCCGATGGGCCGTGATCGGCTGCTCGCCGTGGCGCGTCAGGAACGATTCCAGCCAGCAGCCGATGGCATCCGGAATGGGACAGGTCAACACCGGCGTGTCGCCCTCCAGAGCACCGGCCGCCACATTCTGGTTGGCAGTTATCTGCATCGGGATCGGGACGCCATCTCCCTTGTCATCACAGATGATGAAAAGCTTCGGATTGGGCAGATCCAGGTTAAGGCGGTAGTTGGCGCGCTCATCGAGAAACAGCTCCATCATCACCCGATACGCCCCTTCCGGCTTCTCCCCTCGTGCGGGGAGCAGTTGATCGACTTCCCAGCGTACCTGGCTCCAGCGGCCAACCTGAACGTGCTGAGATTTGAGCGTGACATCCAGTTGCCACAGAGATTCGCTATGTTGCATCGATCACCCGATATTCGGCTTCAGTAACTAACAGGGTATATGCAAAAATCGTTCCAACAATAGATAGCCTACTTTACCGGAGGATGGTCACACTATTTGGCAAGCTCTGGACATTCTGTCTGTTTTCACCAGACAACTTGGGGCGCTTCATCTCCTGAAGTGTGACCGCCAGCATGTTGTGACTCTGTCGAGTGATGGAACATATATTGCATCGCTCGTTTCTCACCGTTTCCCATGAGCCAGAAGATCACCACCATGAGCCCAGTGACCCACCGTCCCCGACTCTCCCAAACCCACACCGAAGCGCCTCTGACCCTGGCGGTGACCGCCGTCGATGAGCATGGCCAGGTCCAGGATAAGATGATCGCTTGTGAGCGCCCGCTCACCCTCTACCTGAACTGGCAACCCATAGTCACCCTGATGACCCTGGGTGCCCGGCCACAGGCACTGGCCCTGGGTTATCTGAAAAACCAGGGCTTTATCAGTGATATCGAGCAGGTTGAGTCCGTCATCGTGGACTGGGAGGTGCACTCCGCCGCGGTCATCACTCGCGAGGACACCACCCATGTGCGGGACAAACTGGCGGAGAAAACCGTCACCAGCGGCTGCGGCCAGGGCACGGTATATGGCAACTTTACTGCCGGTCTCGACCAGATCCGGTTGACCAAGCCGCACCTGAGCCAGAGCGGGATCTACGCCCTGCTAAAAAACCTCGGACAATACAATGACACCTACAAGAATGCCGGTGCCGTCCATGGCTGCGGGATCTGCCAGGACGACCAGATCCTTAGCTTTGTCGAGGATGTCGGTCGCCATAACGCAGTGGATACCTTAGCCGGGGATATGTGGCTGGATGGGCTGAAGGGCGACGACAAGATCTTCTACACCACCGGGCGACTCACCTCGGAGATGGTGATCAAGGTAGCGAAAATGGGGATCCCGGTCCTGCTCTCCCGGTCCGGGATCACCGAGATGGGCCTGAGCCTGGCTCAGCAGTTGGGAATCACCATGATCGCCCGTGCCAAGGGTCGCCACTTTCTTATCTACCACGGCGCCGACACCGTCGAATTTGATGGGGGCCAGGCATGAACGACCCTGTCGACAACCCCTTTTTGAATGCCCGACAGGTGGCGGATTATCTGGACCTGAACGAGAAGAAAGTCTATGCAATGGCCAACGAGCGACAGCTCCCGGGCACCAAGATCACGGGTAAATGGCTGTTTCCCAAATCCCTCATCGATCGATGGGTGATCGACTCCTGCCACAGCGGCATGCTGTCCGACCGCTTGATTATTACCGGTTCGGACGACCCCTTGCTGCACTGGGCGGTAGGTCGGGTCGGTCAGGAGCTTGGGGCCGCAGGCTTGGTCAACTACTCCCCGACTGACAGCCGGCTTGGCCTCTCTCACCTGTCCCAGGGTTACACCGACATCTGCTGCATTCACTGGGGCAGCGCGGCGGAGCGCGACCTGCGTCATCCGGCCCTGCTCAGTCGCTACCCGGCCCACAAGCAGTGGGCTCTGGTCCACGCCGCGTGCAGAGAGTTTGGTTTATTGATGCGAAACGAACATCATCACCTGGGACAGAGTGTCGACCAGGCCGTTTCGCTGCGCTACCGCTGGCTGACCCGCCAGGAGGGATCAGGAACGCGCTACCACTTCAATAACTGGTTAACGGAGCGAGGTCTGACCGTTGACGATATCAACCTGGTGGCCACCGTCCTGACCGAGCGAGAGATGGCGGCGGGTATCGCCCGGGGGGAAGCGGACTTTGGCTTCGGCTGTCAGGGGATCGCCGGTGAGTTCGGACTCGCCTTCGTACCCCTCGGGCGCGAGTCCTTTGACTTTGTCATGGCTCAGGGCGTGTTCTTTCGCCAGAATCTGCAGCAGTTATTCCGGATCATGCAAAGTCCCGATACCCAGGCCCAGGCCCAACGTCTGGGCGGCTACGACCTCACCGACTGCGGGAAGCTGCTCTGGAGCGGCAGTTAAAGGGGGGGATAAACCGGTCAAAAAGCCGATCGGAAGCGCATTTCTTTGAACGCCAAGGCGCTAAGCTTGCAGTCACAGACGCATTATTATTGATATTGACGAGGTACCCATGCGTTTCATTGTTCTGTTTGCATCATTGCTCTCCGTAGCCGCCTGGGCCAACCCCATCATCTATCCAGCCCAGGGGCAGACGCCAGAGCAGCAACGCAAGGATCAGGTCGAGTGCCAGCTGTGGGCCACGGATACCACTGGGGTAGACCCGATCGAACTGGCCGGTGAAGCGGCACCGGCCCGTCAAGAGGTGGGGGGCGAGCGAGCCCGGGGCGCCTTGGGCGGCGCAGCCAAAGGCGCCATCATAGGCGCGATCGCTGGCGACGCCGGAAAAGGGGCCGCCATCGGTGCCGGCGTTGGCGTACTCAGCGGCGGTGCCAAGCAGCGCCGTAAGAGCGAGCATAACGAGCAGATGCTGGAGCAGAACCAGCAACGACGCCAAGAGCAGATGGAACTGTATGACCGGGCCTTCAAGGCCTGCATGGAGGGCAAGGGGTACAGCGTCAGTTAACGCACCGGCGGCCGTTTGGCCCGACTGACGTCAACTCGGGAGTGAGCAGTGCCTTTGGTAAAAAGAGGCGCTCTCACTCCTCCCGTTCCTAACTGCCCCTTTTCGCGCCGAACCCGACCCTATCATCCCCTATCGTTGTCACCGCTCGGCAATCGCTGCTGCAGCGTAATGGGGGTTCCCTCGTTACCATTGAGCACGGGACAGTGCAGCGGTAAGCAAACCCTGAATGTGGAACCCACCCCAGGTGTGGATTCCACCTCCATCACCCCACCGAAACGACGAATGATCCCATAGCTGAGCGACAAGCCCAGGCCCGTCCCCTGCTTACGGGTTGTGAAAAATGGGTCGAAAATACGTGACTGCAGCTCCTCGGGGATCCCAGCACCGTCATCCTGAACCGAGATCCAGACCCCTTTCACCTGCTCACCGTCCAACCAGTTACCACTGCTGACCCGAACCTCACCCTTACCGTCCAGGGCATGTGCCGCGTTCACCACCAGATTGATCAAAACCTGCAACAGCTGCTGCCGGTTCACCTCCACCTGCTGATCGGCATTAAGATCCAGAATCACCTCCACCTGCTGCTTGCGCAGGGAGTGACGCACCAACACCAGCATCTCCTCGATAATGGGGTTGATCGCCTGGCGTTCCAGAGGCATTGCCAAGTCCCCCGGTCGGGCGTACTGCAGTAGGGACTGGATGATCCCCTTGATCCGCTGCACCTGCTGGAAGATGAGTTCAATCTCCTCGTCCACCTTGGCAGCATCCTCCCCAAGCTCCATCTGAATCAGTTCGATGTTGCCGAGTATCACCGCCGTCGGATTGTTGATCTCATGGGCAATCCCCGCCGTCATCTCGCCCAGGGCAACCAGTTTCTCATTGGTCACCAACTGCTGCCGGGTCTCCTCCAGCAGGGTGATATTGCGCTTAAGTTGCAGGGTCCGCTCCTTGAGGATGGCGGTACGCTGCTCCACTTTCTGCTCCAGCTGCTCGTTGGCCAGCTGGATCTGTCGGTTGCGCTCCTGCAACTGATCCAGCATGCGATCAAACTGGCGGCTGAGTTGTGCCAACTCGTTGGCAGGATCCAGTCCGAGATCCCCGATACGACGATCCTTGCCCTCTTGAACCTCCCGCACCACCGAGTGGATGCGGTCGATGGGTCGCAACAATCCCCGGGCACCGAAGTACACCGCCAGGCCGGATCCCAGGAGAACCAGGAGCAGGATGGTGCCCAGCTCGAAGATGTTGAGCAGGTAGTTGTAGACGAAAGGGGCCTCGGTGAATCCGGTGTAGATCATCCCAATGCGGTTGCCCTGGATATCCTCAAGCGGGGCGTAGGCGGAGATATACCAGTCGTTGTAGACAAAAGCCCGGTCCACCCACATCTGGCCCGCTTCCAGCACCTTCAGCCTCACCTGTTCCGAGACCAGAGTGCCCACCGCACGACCATATTCATCCTGAGAGGGCACATTGGTGCTGATCCGCACGTTATCCAGAAACAGGGTCACTGTCCCACGGGCGCGGGGAGGCAGCGTCCCCTCGGCGTAGGTCAGGGAGCGGATCTGATCCACCAACTCGGTATCATGGTTGAGCAGCAGGCCCCCATCGAGGAAACCGATGTGCCTTCCTTGCTGGTCATGCACCGCTACCAGGGAGCGCAGCACCATCCCCCGTTGCTCAAACCCCTTCAGCGGAACCTGCGCCATCGGAGTCGGTTCCAGCGCCATGCTGGCATCACGTGCCAGTACCGGACTGATCCTCAGCATCTGGGCCCGACTCAACACCTGTAAGCTGGATCGGCCAGGTTCACCATCAGAGGGAATAAGCGGCCTCAGCATCGCATCCTGCTGCACCGCCTCAATGGAGAGCAGACGCAGGAAGGTCAACCCCAGTCGCTCGCGGCTCTGTTCTAACAACCTATCCATAGCCCGATCCGAGCGGGTCAGCGTCTGAACCAGGCGATTAAATTCCCAACCGTATTGCAGCCCAGCCAATGAGCTCACCTGGCTGCGGGATTGGGCATCCACCACTCCTTGGGCCACCGCCAGGTCGGAGCGCACTTTCATAAACAGCTGGGTGCTGGTGTAGGTGACGTTCCAGTAGATGGTAATGAAGACGAGACTGGCCAGAGTCACCAGGACAGGCAGCAGCATCAGCACCAGCAGCCGGTAGCGAACCGTGCTGGTCAGTACTTTGATGTCGTTACGAAACAGTCGCTGCCAACGGTTCCACATTACTCCGCCAGATCCCATTCCTTAAACTTTCGATCCAACGTCTTTCGGGATACCCCAAGGATACGGGCAGCGGCAGACTTATTGCCGCCTTGTTCCTCGACCACCTTCAGCACGTGACACTTTTCCACCTCTTTGAGCGGCATATCCACCGGATACCCCTCCCCCAGCGGCTCCGCTTCCGGTGCGAGTTGCTGACTGCGCCAGTACTCCGCCGGCGGCTTGCCGAGCAGGAGACAGCGCTCCACCATGTTTCTCAATTCCCGAATGTTGCCCGGCCAGTCATGCTGCTGCATCACCTGCAGATCTTCATGGCTCCAAGCCACCTCCCGTACTCCCAGTTCAGCAGACAACTGGCGAGTAAAATGGTGCACCAAGTCCACCACATCATCCGGTCGCTCCCTCAGAGGGGGAATACGGATGTTCAACACGTTAAGGCGATAGTAAAGATCCCGGCGGAAGCGCCCCGCCTCCACCTCCTCAAGCAGCTCCCGATTGGTCGCCGCCACCACACGGACATCCACCGGCAGCTCCTTCTCGGAGCCTACAGGCCGAATGGTACGCTGCTCCAGCACCCTCAACAGGGAGGTCTGCATCTGCAGCGGCATCTCGCCGATCTCGTCCAGGAAGATGGTGCCGCCAGAGGCAAAACTGAACAGCCCCTCCCGGGCATTACGGGCGCCAGTAAAGGCCCCGGCGATATGACCGAACAATTCACTCTCCAGCAGCTCCGGCGCAATGGCGCCGCAGTTGACGGCCACAAAGGTGCCGCTGCGGCCCGACAACTGGTGCAGGGAGCGTGCCACCAGCTCCTTACCAGTTCCGGACTCCCCCTCGATCAGCACCACTGAGTTAGTGGGCGCCACCCGGCGGATCACCTCCTTGACCTGAAGCAGATTGATGCTGTTACCGATGATGGTGCTGGGATGACTCTGCGCCATCTCCCTGCGCAACATCAGGTTTTCACGCCGAAGCAGCCGCCGCTCAATGCAACGGTCCACCGCCTGCAGCATCTGCTCAAGCCGAAAAGGCTTAAGAATGAAATCCGCGGCTCCGGCCCTCAGGGCCCGGATCGCCGTGTCCATATCCGCAAACCCGGTCATGAAGATCACATCAGAGCGGCGGGTATCATGATCCAGCGCCTCGTGCCACTCGATACCATCACGGCCCGGCAGGCTGATATCAACAATCAGCAGGTCAAAATGACAACGACTTCGCAGCTGCTCCGCCTCCTCGACGCTCCCAGCGGTCTCCACCAGGGTGAAGCGGCGCGTCAGCGCCTTCTTCAGGAACGAGCGCATCCCAGCCTCGTCATCCACCACTAGCACCGACATCGCGGTTGTCTGTTTCAACTGTTCTGCCATCCTGAGATCTGCGCTCCCCTCGGCTAATGTCCGGTTCAAAATGACTCAGTCTGGTCATTTTGGCTGAGTTAATAGGTAAGTTGCGTCATTTTGACCCAAGTTGCCAATAAGAAACGTGACCCTTGGCAAAAAACACCACCCCTCGCTGATTTGGCACTATTTTTGCCTTTAAAACGGTAATGCGGCTGCCTCGTCACAGAGGTACGAAGTGACCGAGCCCACAGCCCCCTGACGTCAAGGATCCTGCACGATGAAACGATTGACCCTGCTGCTAATCGCCGGCCTGCTGGCTTTACCCCAGACGGTGATGGGGGCCGAGACATCGAACATCCGTTTGGCCACCACCACCAGTACAGATAACTCCGGCCTGCTCGCCTACTTGCTGCCCGAGTTTGAAAGTGATTCGGGTTACCAGGTACAGGTGATCGCAACGGGCACCGGCAAGGCCCTGCGCCATGGGCGCAACGGTGATGTGGATCTCGTGATGACCCACGCACCGGACGCCGAAGCCGAGTTTGTCCAGCGGGGTTACGGCCGTCTACCACGTCAGTTGATGGCCAATGATTTCGTGCTCTTAGGCCCAGTTGCCGACCCTGCCGGCGTCAGACAGGCTCCAAACGTCCAGGCGGCTTTTACCGCCATCGCCGAACACAGCGCGCCCTTCGTCTCTCGTGGGGATGAATCCGGAACCCACATCAAGGAGCTGGCCATTTGGCAAGCCGCCGGTATCCAGCCCGAGTTCACCGGTTACGCCGCCATCGGACAAGGAATGGGGCCCGCCCTGCTGACCGCCAGCGAGATGGGCGCCTATGTGCTGGCAGACAGGGGGACTTACCTGGCGTTTAAGGACAAGCTGGCGCTGGAGATCTGCCTCGAAAAAGACGCCGTGTTGCTCAACCCCTACCAGGTCATTTTGATCAGCCAGACCCGTTACCCTGATCTGAATCACAACGGCGCAATGGTGTTCAGCGATTGGCTGGTAAGTGATAAAGGTCAGCGTATGATTGACGATTTCAAAATCAACGGTGAGCGCCTTTTCCAGGCCACCTACACGCCGGCGACTCTCCCGGTCGGCGCCCAGTAAGGCAGGTTAATGAACGACGGTATGTTGTCCGTATTCCAGCAAGGACTCTCCCTGCTGTTCAGCTTTGACCCCGATGTCTGGGCCATCATTGCCGTGTCCTTCAGTGTCTCGATGCGGGCCATGGCCCTGACGCTGGTGCCCTGCATCCTGATGGGCTTCGGTTTGGCGGTGACCCGGTTCCCCGGCCGTCACGCCGTCATCTCCCTCTGCCAAACCCTGCAAGCTATCCCCACCGTGGTGGTCGGGCTGATCACCTATCTGCTTCTGTTCCGCCAGGGAGTGCTGGGCGACCTGCGTTGGCTGTTTAGCCAAAACGCCATGGTGATGGCCCAGGTCATGTTGGCAGCACCGGTGCTTATCTCTCTGAGTTACGGCGCCTTCTCCAGCGGAGACTGGCGTGCTTGGGAAACGGCCCGCACCCTGGGCGCTTCTCGCGCCCGAGCGTTCCTGACCCTCTGCCATGAACTTCGGGCACCACTGCTGGTGGCGATTATCGCCGCCTTCAGCCGCATCATTACCGAGGTGGGCGCGTCCATGCTGGTGGGAGGGAACATCCATAACCTGACCCGCAACATCCCCACGGCCATCGCCCTGGAGACCAGCAAGGGGGAGTTTGCACAAGCCGCCGCCCTGGGCATCGTACTGCTGATACTGGCCCTGATGATCAACTTTTCCCTGAGCTCCCTGCGTACGCAGCAGGAGAGCCTGCGCCGAGGATGAACTATGTCACTTGTCGCTACTGATATTGAGATGCAGTTTGGCCCTCGCCGACTGTTTGGGATCCCCCAGCTGATTCTGAACCGGGGAGAGCGGGTGTGGCTGCAAGGGGCCAATGGCGCCGGCAAAACCACCCTGTTGAAGATTCTTGCAGGCCTGCAGAGACCTTCGGGCGGAAGGGTTCATCTGCATCAGGACAATGCCGCCACCAACCGCTGGTGGCGAAACCGGGATCCGTTGCGCGGCCGGGTGATCTACCTGCACCAGACACCCTACCTGTTCAACGGCAGCGTTGAGGAGAACCTCGCCTACGGGCTTAAACATCTGGCGTTGACCGTCGAGGAGCGTCAATCTCGCGTCGAGCAGGCGGTCGCTATGGCACGCCTGACACCGTTGCGCCACCAAAGTGCTCAGGTCCTCTCCGGCGGTGAGCGTCAACGACTCGCCCTCGCCCGCGCCTGGGTGATGCGCCCGCATCATCTGCTCCTGGACGAGCCCACCGCCAGCCTGGACCCGGACTCCATCGCGGCCATGGCCGCCATGCTTGACGCCCTGCAATCACAAGGCTGCGGTCTCCTGCTCACCAGCCATCAACACACAGATTTAACCCTGTCCAGCCAGCAACAGTGGCTGCTTTCAGAGCAGCGGTTAACGGCACTGCCGAAGGAGCAACGCGCATGAATGATGTCACCCTGGCCGTACTGGCTGGAGGGCGCGCCCGTCGCATGGGCGGCCAGGACAAGGGACTGGTAACGGTCGCGGGCAAACCTATGATTCAGCATGTTCTGGATAGGATCAGTCAGCCCGATCAACCCGCCATGGTGATCGCCAATCGCCACCAGGACCAGTATGCCGAGTTTGGCTATCCGGTCTTTTCCGATGCCTTGGCGGATTTTCCAGGGCCATTGGCGGGCATCGCCGTGGCGCTGCAACATTCCGACACCGAGTGGGTATTGGTCTGCCCCTGCGACACGCCGCAACTGCCCCCGAAACTGATGGAGCAGATGCTGGCCACCCAGCGCGAGCATCAAGCGGAAGTAGTGGTGGCACACGATGGAGAATATGAACACTCCGTCGTCCTGCTGCTCTCGACCTCTCTCCTGCCCTCCCTGAGCGCCTATCTGGAAGGTGGGGATCGCAAAGTCGATCTCTGGTACGGGCAACATGCCGTTGCCCGCTGCTACTTCGAGGGTCAGGCCAGCGCCTTTGCCAATATCAATACGCCCGAGCAGCGACAACAACTCGAACTCGAGCTGCTTGGCCAGTAACCCCTAGGAACGATGATGACTCAGAATGATCTCCTGGCCGATTGCCGCGTCCCCGTACTGGGGCTTTGTGCCTACAGCGGTACCGGAAAAACCACCTTACTGCGCAAGCTTCTGCCGGAGCTGAATCGCCGGGGCCTGAAAATGGCCGTGCTGAAACACGCCCACTGCAACTTTGAAGTGGATAAACCCGGCAAGGACAGCTTCGAGCTGCGCAAAGCCGGTGCCGACCAGATGCTGATCGCCTCCTCCAAACGCCGCGCCCTGATGATGGAGCGGCCGGTCGAGGGAGCCCCGGATCTTAAAGAGCTGCTGGCGATGGTGGACCAGTCCCGAATCAACCTGATCCTGGTGGAGGGATTCAAAGCCTTGCCACTGCCGAAACTGGAGTTACATCGCGCCGCGGTCGGCAAGCCCTTTGTCTGGGACAAGGATCCGCTGGTTCAGGCCCTCGCCTGTGACGATCAGACACCCGTTCCGGATGACTGCCCCCTGCCCCGGCTCGATATCAACGATGTCGATGCGATTGCCGATTATATCCAGGACTACATCCTTCGCTGGCAGCCACCACAATCCGCCCCCTTCGGACCCAGCTGTGACGATGGCGACCGCAAACAACTCTCGGTCAGCCAGGGGATCGCACGGATCCTGGCACAGGTGACCCCCATCAGCGCAACGGAACCGCAGGACCTCACCGGTTGCCTCAACCGAATCCTGGCCGAGGACGCCACCTCTCCCATCGACGTACCTCAGCAAACCAACTCAGCGATGGATGGTTACGCCATCGCCCTCGGCGATCACACCCGTTACACCCTGGTCGGGGAGGTACTCGCCGGTTACGCCTTTGAGGGCACCCTGGAACCGGGTCAGGCGGTCAAGATCATGACCGGTGCCCCCCTCCCGGCCGGGGCCGATACCGTGGTGATGCGTGAGTTGGCGTCGGAGCAGGCGGGCCAGGTTCAGTTCGAAGGGGAGATTATTCGGGGTCAGAATGTCCGTACTGCCGGTGAAGATATCGCCCTTGGCCAGACCGCCCTGGCCGCAGGCCAGCGACTGGGTGCCGCCGAACTGGGACTACTGGCCTCCCTCGGCATCGCACGCCCCACCCTGTTGCGCCGCCCCAAGGTAGCAATCTTCTCCACCGGCGATGAGGTTTGCTCGCCGGAAAGGCCTCTGCAGCCAAACTGCATCTTCGATTCCAACCGCTTTACCCTGCACGGCATGCTCGCCAAACTCGGTGTCGAGGTGATCGATCTCGGTATCATCGAAGATAACGAAGCCGCGATGATGGCGGCGCTGAGTCGAGCGGCAGAGGAAGCGGATATGGTGATCACCTCTGGCGGCGTTTCTGTCGGTGACGCCGACTTCATCAAGGACGCGTTGGCCAAACTGGGTCACATCGACTTCTGGCGCATTGCCCAGCGTCCGGGACGTCCCCTGGCATTTGGCCGTATCGGCAATGCGCTGTTCTTTGGCCTGCCCGGCAACCCCGTGGCCGTCATGGTCTCCTTCATGCAGTTTGTCCAGCCAGCCCTGCGCAAAATGGCGGGGGAGACAAAGTGGCAGCCAAAACTCTTCAAGGCGATCGCCACAGAGCCGATGCAAAGCCGCCTTGGCCGCACAGAGTTTAACCGCGGGATCTTTTCCCTTGGGCCGGGAGGCCAGCTGGAAGTATCCACCACCGGTCATCAGGGTAGTGGCATGCTGAGCTCCATGGTGACGGCCAACTGCCTGATCGTCATCGAAGAGTCGATTGAGCGTGTTCAACCTGGTGACAGCGTCTGGGTTCAGCCCTTCGCCGATCTCCTATAGGAGCGACTGATGTCCCTGATTGATGGCTTTGGCCGCACGATTCGATACCTACGCCTCTCGGTGACGGATCGCTGTGATTTTCGCTGCGTCTACTGTATGGATGAGGATCCTACCTTTCTGCCACGGAACGAAGTGCTGACTCTGGAGGAGCTCCACCAGGTCGCCCGCGCCTTCACCGAGCTTGGCGTCGAGAAGATCCGGCTCACCGGAGGGGAGCCCCTGGTAAAGAGTGATCTCAGTTACCTGGTCGAGCAGATCGCCTCCCTGCCCGGACTCAAGGAGTTATGCCTGACCACCAACGGTTCCCGTTTGAAGAGATTCGCCGATCCGCTGAAGCAAGCGGGCCTGGACAGGATCAACATCAGCCTCGACACGCTGGATCCGGCCCGTTTCCGCACCGTGACCCGCAACGGCAAACTGGAGCGGGTGCTGGAGGGGATAGACGCGGCCATCGCCGCCGGTTTCAGAGGGATCAAACTCAATACCGTTGCCATGAAAGGCAATAATGATGATGAGATCCTTGACCTGGTGGCCTTTGCCCGGGACCGGGGGGTCGACATCAGCTTCATCGAGGAGATGCCGCTTGGTGTTCTGAGTGATGATCGCCGCGCTCACTCGATGCTTACCAGCGCCGAGGTTCAGGCCATCCTGTCGGAGCGTTATACCCTGATCCCCAGCACAGAAAACAGTGGAGGGCCTGCACGCTACTACCGTATGCCCGACAGCAAAATTCGTGTGGGCTTTATCAGCCCCCACAGCCACAACTTCTGCCATGAGTGCAACCGCGTCCGCGTCACCACCACAGGCGAACTGCTGCTGTGTCTGGGCAATGAGAACGCGGTGGATCTCAAGGGGATCCTGAGGCGCCAGCCAAATGACATTGAAGCCTTGAAGCGTGCCATCGTCGGCGCCATGGCCCAACGCCCAGAGCGACACCACTTCAGCAACGCCGGGGAAACCCATATTTTGCGCTTCATGAGCCACACCGGCGGCTAACCTCTCTCCCAAACCCGCTGCCGGGAGCCGTCAACAGGTTCCTGGCATCACTTCCCTACCCCACTACCAAAGCTCGACACCTTCCCTGTGCGGATTCATTGCCACATGAATACACCGCTGCCATGTCAAAAATATGGCGCTAACGCAGCAATTTAGTATCATGCACTTAACAAGTGGCCAACTTAAGTTGTTGTCGTACCGGCCCAATCTGGATATTGCCTACCAGAAGGATCTTCGGAGGAACGACCGTGCAAACACAGTTCGCAAGCACCACAGTCCAAATCACCGCACTGCGAGGTGCCAGCACCATCACCGTTCGGGCCAACGATGGCTCAGAGCGCCTCGTTAAGATCGGCGATGTGATCCATGCTGGCGAAACGATCCTCCTTCCTGAGGGCACCACCATCCAAACCCAGGAGGCCGG
This sequence comes from Ferrimonas gelatinilytica, assembly GCF_039544205.1. NCBI lineage: Bacteria > Pseudomonadati > Pseudomonadota > Gammaproteobacteria > Alteromonadales > Ferrimonadaceae > Ferrimonas > Ferrimonas gelatinilytica. Next base: position 39,185 of record NZ_BAABLF010000004.1, read on the forward strand.
CAACCTGACCCAGCCGTCGCAAGAAGAGGCAGTCGCCACCTCAGAGGCCGATGCTCAGATCGAAGCGCTGCAACAACAGCTGCTCGCCGGTGTCGACCCCAACACCCTGCCGGAGACGGCAGCCGGGAATGCCAACTCCGAGGGCAGTCATGGCTACATCGCCATCGCCCGCGATGGCCTCGAGACTCAAGCCTCGGCGGGATACGACTCCGAACCGGTCACAACAGACAACGGCATACTCCCCGAGCGCGACCCCGGTGGCATCCTCAACGACGATCTGGTTGGACCCCAGGGATTGCCCCAGGCTTCCGACAACCAGGCCGGTGTGACGGAAGACACGCAACTCCTGGCTAACGGCAATCTTATCTACGATGACGATGGCTTTGGCATCGACAGCGACCCCGATGGCTCCGACACACTGCGGGTAAGCGGCGTCAATGGCAGCGATGCCGGCATCGTCGAGGGCCAATACGGTACCCTCACCTGGCATGCCGACGGCAGCTACAGCTATCAACTGAACAATGAACTCAGTCTGACCCAGGGGCTCGGAGAGGGCGAAACGCTCAGCGAAACCTTCACCTATACGGTGACGGATCCCGAGGGGAATACCAGCACCGCCACCCTCACCATCACCATCACCGGCAGCGACGACGCCCCGGTGATCAGCCAGGGCAGCGGCAGCGTCAGCGAAGATGCGGTACTGGAAACCTCCGGCACCCTCACCGCCAGCGACGTCGACAACCCGGAGCTGGGCTTCATCGCCGGCAGCGAGACCATCGATTACGGCACCTTCACCGTGGATGCCGAGGGCAACTGGCGCTTCGTGCTGGACAACAGCGCCGCCCAGTCCCTGGCCGAAGGCGAGGTCATCACCCGCACCTTCACCGTGGCCCTGAGTGACGGCGCCACCACCGAGGTGACCATCACCATCACCGGCAGCGACGACGCCCCGGTGATCAGCCAGGGCAGCGGCAGCGTCAGCGAAGATGCGGTACTGGAAACTTCCGGCACCCTCACCGCCAGCGACGTCGACAACCCGGAGCTGGGCTTCATCGCCGGCAGCGAGACCATCGATTACGGCACCTTCACCGTGGACGCCGAGGGCAACTGGCGCTTCGTGCTGGATAACAGCGCCGCCCAGTCCCTGGCCGAAGGCGAGGTCATCACCCGCACCTTCACCGTGGCCCTCAGTGACGGCGCCACCACCGAGGTGACCATCACTATCACCGGCAGCGACGACGCCCCGGTGATCAGCCAGGGCAGCGGCAGCGTCAGCGAAGATGCGGTACTGGAAACCTCCGGCTCCCTCACCGCCAGCGACGTCGACAACCCGGAGCTGGGCTTCATCGCCGGCAGTGAGACCATCGATTACGGCACCTTCACCGTGGATGCCGAGGGCAACTGGCGCTTCGTGCTGGACAACAGCGCCGCCCAGTCCCTGGCCGAAGGCGAGGTCATCACCCGCACCTTCACCGTGGCCCTGAGTGACGGCGCCACCACCGAGGTTACCATCACCATCACCGGCAGCGACGATGCCCCGGTGATCAGCCAGGGCAGCGGCAGTGTCAGCGAAGATGCGGTGCTGGAAACCTCCGGCACCCTCACCGCCAGCGACGTCGACAACCCGGAGCTGGGCTTCATCGCCGGCAGCGAAACCATCGATTACGGCACCTTCACCGTGGATGCGGAGGGCAACTGGCGCTTCGTGCTGGATAACAGCGCCGCCCAATCCCTGGCCGAAGGCGAGGTCATCACCCGCACCTTCACCGTGGCCCTCAGTGACGGCGCCACCACCGAGGTGGTGGTCACCATCACCGGCAGCGACGACGCCCCGGTGATCAGCCAGGGCAGCGGCAGCGTCAGCGAAGATGCGGTACTGGAAACCTCCGGCACCCTCACCGCCAGCGACGTCGACAATCCGGAGCTGAGCTTCATCGCCGGCAGTGAAACCATCGATTACGGCACCTTCACCGTGGATGCGGAGGGCAACTGGCGCTTCGTGCTGGATAACAGCGCCGCCCAATCCCTGGCCGAAGGCGAGGTCATCACCCGCACCTTCACCGTGGCCCTCAGTGACGGCGCCACCACCGAGGTGGTGGTCACCATCACCGGCAGCGACGACGCCCCGGTGATCAGTCAGGGCAGCGGCAGCGTCAGCGAAGATGCGGTGCTGGAAACCTCCGGCACCCTCACCGCCAGTGATGTGGACAACCCGGAGCTGGGCTTTATCGCCGGCAGTGAAACCATCGATTACGGCACCTTCACCGTGGATGCGGAGGGCAACTGGCGCTTCGTGCTGGATAACAGTGCTGCCCAGTCCCTGGCGGAAGGCGAGGTCATCACCCGCACCTTCACCGTGGCCCTCAGTGACGGCGCCACCACCGAGGTCACCATCACCATCACCGGCAACGACGACGCCCCGGTGATCAGCCAGGGCAGCGGCAGTGTCAGCGAAGATGCGGTACTGGAAACCTCCGGCACCCTCACCGCCAGCGACGTCGACAACCCGGAGCTGGGCTTCATCGCCGGCAGCGAGACCATCGATTACGGCACCTTCACCGTGGATGCCGAGGGCAACTGGCGCTTCGTGCTGGATAACAGCGCCGCCCAGTCCCTGGCCGAAGGCGAGGTCATCACCCGCACCTTCACCGTGGCCCTGAGTGACGGCGCCACCACCGAGGTCACCATCACCATCACCGGCAACGACGACGCCCCGGTGATCAGCCAGGGCAGCGGCAGTGTCAGCGAAGATGCGGTACTGGAAACCTCCGGCACCCTCACCGCCAGCGACGTCGACAACCCGGAGCTGGGCTTCATCGCCGGCAGCGAAACCATCGATTACGGCACCTTNCAGTGACGGCGCCACCACCGAGGTGGCCATCACCATCACCGGCAGCAATGACGCCCCGACGATCTCCTCCGGCAGCGGCGAGGTAACCGAAGATATTGATGTCACGGCACAGGGGCAGCTCACGATTGGCGGCGACCTTAACCTGGTGCCTGGCAGCGACGATGAGACCACCACGCTGACCTTCACGCCGGATGGCGACAACTACCTCGGCACACTGACGCTCAACCCCGACGGTTCCTGGCAGTTCAGCGTGGACAACAACCTGGCCGCGATCCAGGCCCTGGAGCCCGGTGAGTCCATAGTGCAAACCTACACCGTCACCGTCGATGACGGTCAGGGTGGCGTGAGTACCGACACCATCACCATCACCATCTTGGGTACCGGCGAGATCCGTGATGGCGAGAGCACCACCATCATCCTGGATGACGCCGATACCGCGGGCAACAGCGTCGACACGCACTCCGCCCGGATGCTGTTCACCGCCGGAGCCCTGGCGCTCAGCGGCTTCGCCTTCGGTGATACCACATCGATCCAGGTCAATGGGCTGGATGGCGAGATCAGCTGGAGCCTGGATGGCGATGGCAACCTGATCGGCACCATCGATGGCAACGCGGTGTTACTGCTGAGTCTCTCCGACACCTCCATAGAGGCGGGTCAGAGCGGTTCTGTGATCGTCACGGTTACCCTGCTGGATAACCTGCAACACAACATCGATGTGGATGCCCTGAGCATCGAGGGGATCCTGATCGAGGGCCAGGACGCCCACGCTAACATCGCCAGCGGCACCCTGGATCTCATTGTTCAGGATGATGGTGTTGAGTTGGTGGTCGGGGATCACAACGGCACCAATGAGATCGGCTACCAAGGGGTCGGCGCGCTCGATATCGATGGGGTCGATCAAGCTTTCAGCGCCGATTTGAGCGGCAACATCGATGGCTGGAACGGTTCCGATGTCACTTTCGCGGACTCCGGACTCAGCACCAATGGCTACACCATCTTCTACTACGTCGACCCCGCCAACCCCGACGTGCTGATCGCCTATATGGACACCAATGAGACCCCCAGTGCCTACAGCGGCGCCGATGGCCAGCAGCATGTCTTCACCCTCACCCTGGATGCACAGACCGGCAGTTACAGCATCGAGGTCTCCCAGACCATCGATAAGCTCGAAACCATTTCGGTGGCGGGGCTGATTGGGGGTGCGGGAGGCAATAACGAGGAGGTCTACGTCGGTTACGATGCGAATACCGGTGCCTTCGACGTCGATAACAATCTGGACGCGCTCGCCGCCAACTTCTCTCTGGCCTTCACCCTGAGCGCACGCTCCGCGGATGGCAGTAAAGGTTCGGTCAACGGCAATACCAATGGCTTCGGCGTCGACAACGCCTTCATCGACAGCGGTGAGTTTCTGATACTGGATTACGCCACCGATGTGGTATCAGCCTCGATCACCTTCAGTGGTGCCGACACCATCACCTACTACGCCTACGACGCTGCCGGTAACCTGCTGGGCACCGGCACCATGGTCTCCGGCGACACCATCAGTAACCTGGGCAGCATCAGTTACATCGAGCTGACCCCCACCGGCGATGCCAAAGGATTAAACTTCCAGTTTGATGGCACTTCGGCCCGGACCCTGATCAGCACCACCGAAGATGTCACCCTGGACCTGGTCGCTGATGTGATCGACAGCGATGGCGACAGCACCCGTGACGACTTTACGGTCAACCTTGATGCCCCCGACCAGCAACTGATCGGCGCCGAGCAGGATGACACGCTCGCCGGCCAGGGCGGGGATGACCTGCTGCGTGGTGGCCTGGGTGCCGACATTCTGACCGGCGGCAATGGCGCCGACACTTTCCAGTGGCTCAGTGGCGATGCAGACGGCAGCACCGATCGGATCACCGACTTCAATCCTGACGATGGCGACCAGTTGGATCTCTCCGACCTCCTCCAGGGTGCCAATGTGGCCAACCTCGACCAGTACCTCTCATTGAGCCTGGAGGATGGCAATACGGTGATCCAAATCGATACCAACGGCGGCGCCGATGGTGGCGATAGCCTCACCATCGTGCTGGAGGACGCCCAGTACGACAGCGTCGATGCGCTGATGAACGAGGGTGCCCTGATCATCGCGCCACCGACACCCGCCAGCGCAGTGGGCAACGGCAGCTCCGAGCCCCTGGATCATCACATCCAGGATCAGCTGATCCCCTGAGGTAACCATGGCCATGACCTCTAACCCCCAACAACATGCCGCCCCGGTTGCCAGCCCACTGCTGGACAACCTCTTGTGGCTGGCGGCCTACCACGGGTTGCAGGCGGAGCCCCACAGCGTAGTGGCCAACATTCCCCTGTTGGAGGGGGATCTGCCGCTCTCCCACCTCGAAGATGCCGCCCGGCGGGCCGGTCTCAACAGTCGCCGGCTCAGCATGCCGCTGGCACAACTGGGTGGTACCGCACTCCCCTGCCTGCTGGCACTGAGAGACCAGCCACCGATGGTCCTGCTCTCCCTGGCCGATGACCAGGCAACCCTGCTCGACCCCCTATCCCAGGGCGAGCTGGTGTGGCCCCGCTCGCAGCTGGAGGCGGTCTACCTCGGGCAGGCGATACTGGTTAAGCCCGCATTGAAACCGGATAACCGGGCCGATACCCCGAAGACCGCGGAGGGACACTGGTTCTGGCAACCGGTACGCCGCTCTGCCAGCCTCTACCGAGACATCATCATCGCCTCGCTGCTGATCAACCTGTTCGCCCTGGTCTCGCCCCTGTTCATCATGAACGTGTACGACAGGATCGTGCCCAACCTGGCCTACGACTCCCTCTGGGTCCTGGCTCTCGGGGCGGCCATCGCATACCTGTTCGATATCCTGCTCAAACAGGCGCGCGCCGCACTGATCGACTACGCCGGCAAGCAGACCGATCTCTCCGTCTCCCGAACCCTGTTCAGCCGCATGCTTGGGATGCAGATGCAGCACCGCCCCCTCTCCACCGGTGCGATGGCCCGGCAGTTCGGTGAATTCGATTCGGTTCGTGAGTTCATCGCCTCCACCACCATAGGGACGCTGGTGGACCTGCCCTTCTCCCTTCTGTTCCTGGCCATCATCGCCTGGGTCGCCGGTCCGCTGGTTCTCCCCCCGCTGTTGGCCATTGTGCTGATGATAGCGATCACCGCTGCCCTGCAGCCGAAAATGGCCCACGCCAGTCAGCAGAGCCAGCGCTTTGCCGATCTGCGTCATGCTCACCTGTACGAGTCCATCACCGGGCTGGAGACCATCAAGAGCGCCGGCGCTGAGGGCGCAATCCAGTACAGCTGGGAAAAGATGCAGGCCCACAGCGCCGACTGGCAGATGAAAAGTCGCAAGCTGACCAACCTCGCCAGCCACCTCTGTGCCTTCCTGGTCCAGCTGTCGGTACTGCTGGTGGTGATCATCGGGGTCTACCGGCTGGAGAGTGGGCTGCTCTCCATGGGGGGGATCATCGCCGCCGTGATCCTCACCGGCCGCGCCATCAGCCCCATGGCCCAGATGATCGGCCTGCTCAGCCGGATGCATCAAATTAAAGCCACCGTTGGCAAGCTGGATGAGCTGATGCAGCTGCCCCAGGATACGGAAGCGCACAAGCACTACCCGGATGTCGGCCGGTTACAGGGGCGACTCCAGGCCAGTGACCTGCACTTTCGCTATGACGATAACGGGCCCGACAGCCTGAGGCAGGTCAATTTCTCCATCAATGCCGGAGAGCGTGTCGCGCTGATCGGTCGCAACGGTTCAGGCAAGACCTCCTTGGCCAAGCTCTTACTGGGCTTGCTGCGCCCAAGCAGCGGCCAACTTCGCTTCGATGGCAAGGACAGCCTGCAACTGCACAGCAGCTTCCTGCGCCACCAGATCGGCTACGTGCCCCAGGACGTCAAACTGTTTTACGGCAGCATCCGTGACAACATCCTGCTGGGATCCCACCAGGTCAGCGACGCCCAATTACTGGCGGCGGTGGAACGCTCCGGCGTGGCCCTCTTCACCGATCTGGACGCCGATGGCCTTAACCGCCAGGTGGGCGAGTCCGGCAGCGCCCTCTCCGCAGGACAGCGCCAGTCCGTCGCCCTGGCCCGCGCCCTTCTCAATGACCCCCCCATTCTTATCCTTGATGAGCCGACCGCCAGCCTGGATGCCCGGGCAGAACGGCAGTTCACCCGAACCCTGGCCGCCCTGCCCAGGAACAAGACCATCGTCCTGATCACTCATAAGCAGCCGCTGCTGGAGCTGGTAGACAGGATCCTGGTACTGGAGCGGGGTCGCCTGGTGGCCAATGGCCCCAAATCCGAGGTGCTGAAAAAGCTGCGCCAGGACCAACCCAGCGAGGCGAGAGCATGACCACACTGCAGGCCAATCGCTACGACTGGGACGACCAGCTACTGTTTCATCCGCCCCGCTACAAGCGTCAGATGATCTGGCTTCTCGCCAGCTTTACCCTCTGCTTCCTGCTTTGGGCCCACTTCAGCCGCCTGGATGAGGTCACCCGGGCCAATGGCAAGGTGATCCCCTCCTCCCAGATCCAGGTGATCCAGAGCATGGATGGTGGGGTGATCCAGGCGATTCTGGTGGCTGAAGGACAACTCGTCAGTGCCGGAACACCGCTGTTGCGCATCGATGATACCCGCTTCCGCTCCGACCTGGCCCAGCGGGAGCTGGAAACCCTCAACCTCACCCTTTCCCGGGCCCGCCTGCAAAGCCAGCTGGCCAGCGTGATTATCCAGCCAGACGAGGGCCCCCAGATCTGGCAACAACAGGTCCAAGTGCAGCGCCAGCCATTGACCTTCCCGACCCATGCGGCCCAACAGGCCCCGGACATGGTGGCCCAGCAGCAGGCGGAGTACCGGCAGCGGCTGGCCCAGCTGCAAAACAAATTGGATATCCAGTCCCAGGTCATTCAAAAAAAGGAAAATGAGCTCAAGGAGTTGGCCAGTAGGCTTCAGAACCTGGGCACCGGCTACCAGCTGCTGACCCGTGAACTGGCTATCACCCGTCCGCTGGCCGATAAGGGGATCGTCTCCGAGGTAGAGCTGATCAAGCTGCAGCGTCAGGCCAACGAAGCGGAGGGGCAACTGGCCTCGCTGAGGCAGATGCGCCCCTCGCTACTGCTGGAGCGGGACGAAGCGGTGCTGCAGCGGCGGGAGATCGCCTTGGCCTTCATCAGCGAAAGCCAAACCGAGTTGAACGAGATCAGCGCCCAGGTGGCGAGGCTCAACGAGGCCAATGTGGGGGTTCGCGACAAGGTTGACCGGACGCTGATCGTCTCACCGGTCTCCGGCACCATCAAAGCCCTACACATCAACACGCTGGGCGGGGTTGTCCAGCCCGGAGAGCCGCTGATCGAGATCGTCCCCTCGGAGGACAAGCTGCTGGTGGAGGCCCGGGTGGCCCCCCAGGACATCGCCTTCCTGCGCCCCGGACTGGAGGCGACGGTGAAGATCACCGCCTACGACTTCACCCGCTACGGCGGCCTCAGCGGCACCGTGGAGCACATCAGTGCCGACACCATCAGCGATGAAGAGGGTAACAGCTACTACCTGGTTCGAATCCGCACCGAAGGCAGCCGCCTAGGCCGCTCCGACAGTCCGATGCCGATCATTCCCGGCATGGTCACCTCGGTGGACGTGCTCACCGGCGAGAAGTCCATTCTCGAGTACCTGCTGACGCCCATCCTCAGGGCCAAAGAGAGCGCCCTGAGAGAGAGATAAACACAAATTAATCATGCACTAAGGATGGAAGATGATGAAAAGTTCGATACCGATAATCGCCCTGAGTGCTGCCTTGGTGATGGCCCTGCCTGCCCGGGCAAAGACTCTGGAGCAAACGGTGGCAGAGACCCTGGACAGCAACCCCCAGGTGCGCCTCGAATACAACCAGTTCAAGGCTCGGGAGGAGCAGGTCAACCAGGCACGAAGCGACTATATGCCGCAGATCGATCTCTATGGTCGCTACGGCTATCGCCAGTCCGATACCCCCACCGGGCGAAGCCGCAACGGTGACCATGATTTGGAGACCACGCCGACCGAGGCCGGTGTCAGCATCAGCCAGCTGATCTTCGACGGCTTCGGCACCACCGCCAATGTGGACCGTCTGAGCAAGGAGGCCGCCGCCAACCAGTGGGCCCTGTTCTCCCGGGCCGAAGACACCGCGCTGGAGGTGACTCGGGTCTATCTTGGCGTGATAAAGGCGCAACAGCTGCTGGAGCTGGCGGAGCACAATCTGGCCAACCACCAATCGATCCACGACAAGATCCTGCAGCGCTCTCAGTCGGGCCTGGGCTCCAGCGCAGACCTGGCCCAGAGCTCCGGTCGTCTGGCGCGGGCCCAGTCCAACCGCATCGCCGCGGTCAACAACCTGCTGGATGCGCAAACCCAGTTTCGCACCGTCACCAATATGGATGCGGAGGAGCTGATCCTGCCGATGCCGGATCACGACCTGTTACCGGAAGACCGGATCAGCGCCATCGCCTCAGCGGACAACCATCCGCTGCTGCGCTCCGCCGAGCTGGACATTGCCGCCGCCCATGCCGAGCGTAAATCTGCCCGGGGCGACTACTACCCGGAGCTGAGCCTGAGGCTGGACGGAGGCTGGGGGGATGACCTGGGCGATTACGAGGGCCATAACAATGATCTGGCCGCCACGCTGGAGCTGAAATACAACCTGTTTGCTGGCGGGGCCACCCGGGCCCGGTCACGGGAAGCGGCCTACAAGATAGGGTCCGCCAAATCGATCCAGGAGCGGGCCTACCGAGACGTCATCGAGGGGATGCGCCTCTCCTGGAACGCTTATGAACAGCTGGGTGTGCAGAAAACCTACCTGCGCCAACACGTCGAAGCCAGCAAGGAGGCACAGCTGGCGTACAGCGAGCAGTTCCGTCTCGGCCAACGTACCCTGCTGGATCTGCTGGATACGGAAAATGAGCTTTTCCGGGCCCGGGAGGACTTTGTTCGCGCCGAAATGGATGAGCTGCTCGCCAAGTACCGCATTCTCAACGCCAGCGGCCGCCTGCTGGATTCCCTTCGCGTCACCCGCCCCAGCGAATGGGCCGCCGAGCGCGATTATGAGTAAGGAGTCAGGGATGAAATTCATACCAACGGCGCTGTGTGCGCTACTGATGCTGGGTTGTGCCAGCGAACCGGTCACCGATTGGGGCCAAACCGAACAACTCCAGGATCTCAGTGACGGGGATCAGGATGGCGTCATCATGGCGCGGGAAAACTGCGTGGGCAGCATCCAGGGGGCCAAAGTGGACAATGGCGGCTGCGGCTCCGTCAATGAGTTCTTGGCACGACGTGAGCTCAAGGTACTGTTTCCCAACAACAGTTCCATCATCGACAACCAATACCTCGGTGAGATCGAATCCGTGGCGGAGTTTCTCAATCGCTACCCAAAATCCAGTGTCACCATCGAGGGTCACTGCAGCAAAGTGGGCAGCCGGGAGTACAACCTATTCCTCTCCCAGCGGCGGGCGGATGCGGTCCGAACAGTACTGATCCAGCAGTTTGACATCGATGCCGGGCGGGTCAAAGCGATAGGCTACGGCTTCGATCGACCGGTGGACAGCGGCGACGACCCCCTCGCCCACAGCCGCAATCGCCGCGTGATCGCCGAGCTCAGCACCGAGGACAGCGAAGCGGCCAAACGCTGGACCATCTGGACGGTGGGGCGCTGAGCACGGTGGCATAACCCAAAGTGAGAGGGGGCTTATACGCCGTTTGTGCCCTTTGGCTGTGTGTCGGCAACGCCCTGTCGGCGCCCTTGCCGGAGTTTAGCGCGCCGCAGCAGGCGCGCCTTGTCCGTCACTACGGCGACCAGGCCGCGTTGCGATACGATGCCTGGCGTCGGCTGATGACGGAGTTAGCCGGCCAGCCTGTGTCGCAACAGCTGGATAAGATTAACGTGTTTTTCAACCAATTTAGGTTTGATGACGACCAGAGGCTCTGGGGTGAAAACAACCACTGGGCCACGCCGATGGAGTTTATCGGCCTGGGGGCGGGAGATTGCGAGGATTTCGCTCTGGCCAAGTTTCTGTCGCTTCAGGCGCTGGGAGTCGACGGGGATCAACTGCGACTGGTGTATGTCAAAGCACTGCAGCTGGACCAGTTCCATATGGTTCTGGCCTATTACCCCAGCGCTGGCAGCGTGCCTCTGGTCCTGGATAACCTGGATGGGCAGATCCGACCCGCCAACGAGCGGCAGGACCTAGCTCCCATCTACAGCTTTAACGGTAAACGTCTCTGGTTGAGCGGCCCGAGGGGGGGCCAGGTGTTTCACAACCAGCCGGCACTGGATAATTGGGGTCGCTTCAATCGGCGGCGCTACCAAGGGGAGATGCGCCGCCCTCCCGGACTCAAGGAATGACGCCATGACACTCTTCAAACAACTTTCACTGCTGATGCTGGCCGTGTTCATCACCGTCATCCTGGTATTGAGCTGGGGCCAACTGTCTGAGCTGCGCAGCTTTCTCTACCGTCAGATGCAGTCTGAGCTGGATAACAGCAGCCAGGCCCTGTCGCTGATGCTGCAGCCCTACATGGAGCAAGCGGACCGGGCCGGCGCCGAGACCATGATCACCGCCATGTTCGAGGGAGGCCTCTACCAGAGCATCACCCTGACCTGGCTGGCAGACGGCAGCAGCCAATCCTGGCAGGCAGACCCGTCCGCCGAGGGCGTCCCCCACTGGTTTCGCGACCTGCCCCTGTTTGTTCCCCCAACGCAGCAACGTCCCATCACCTCGGGCTGGCTGCAGCTTGGCGAGCTGGAGATCCAGGCCCATCCCGGCTATGGCTATCGTCAGCTCTGGAACAGCTTGCAGACCCTGCTCTGGCTCTGTGCCGGGCTTTTCCTGCTGATGCTGACCCTGGCCAAGTGGGGCCTGAGGCGGGTGCTTCATCCCCTGGAACAGGTGCGCCAGCACGCCGCCCGGGTGGCAGAACACCAGTTTGGCTGCCCGATCCCGGAGCCGCGCACCCAGGAGCTGGCAGCGATGGTGCGCAGCATCAACACCATGGAACACCATCTGAAATTGCAGTTTGATGCCCATAAAGACCAGGTCAATGCCCTCCAGCACAGCTTACTAACGGATCCGGTCTCCTCCCTGCCCAACCGCCAGCACCTTCAGAACCGGCTCAGTTCCTGGCTGCAGGAGGGCAGTGACGGCGCGCTCTTCCTGCTGAGCCTGCCGATGCTGGAGCAGATCCGGGCGCAGTTCGGTTACCAGTTGCGGGACGAAGCCCTGGTTCGCCTGGCCGATGCCTTGCAACGTCTGCTGCAGCCACACAGCGAAGCGGTGGCCTGTCGCATCAGTGCCCATGAATTTGTGGTCGTGGCAGAATCGCTGAACTCGGCTCAACAGCAGCAGCTTGCTGAGCAACTGCAGCAGTTAGTCCACCGGGCCGATCAGTCCAGTGGCCTTAACGATCCTGAGCCCAGTGCTATCGGCGCCGTTCGTCGCCAGGGCGAGCACTGCGCCCGCCAGATCCTGGCAGAATCGGACCAGGCGATGCGTCAGGCGCGGACTCAGAGGGAGTGCCTGGTCTGGTATGGCAACGCCGAGCGCACTCCGGTCAGCCTCGAGCAGTGGCGCCAACGACTGACCGAGGGATTGCAAAACCCCCTGGCGCTCCATCGCCAGCCGGTGATGGATGGGCACTCCCACCAGGTCCTGCACTGGGAGGTGTTCGGACGCCTGCGACAGGGCGACCAGGAGTTCGATGCCAGCAGGTTCCTCCCCTATCTCGTCCTGTTGGGCAAGGGGGCTGAGTTTGATCGTAGCCTCATCACCCAGGTCCTGGCGCTGCCCGAACTCAAACCCGGCGCACCCCGGATGGCGATTAATCTGACCAGCGAGGCGATCCAGGATGCGGAGTTCGGTCAATGGTTGATCGCCCGGCTGCAGAAGCGGGCCTACCCGGTGCAGTTTGAGATCAGCGAGCAGGTGGCACTGCATGGGGGGGAAAGCCTGATGGCTCTGCGGCGCGCCCTAAAAGAGATGGGCTACCCCTTCGGCGTCGATCACTTCGGACGTGCCCTGGGATCCCTGGATTACCTTGAACAGCTGGCACCGGATTACCTTCGACTCGATCACGCCTACGGCCGCGAGTCGACCCCCCAGCAACAGCAGCTGTGCCGAGCTTTGTGCCTGACTGCTTACGGCCTGCAGATTGAGGTGTTCCTGTGCGGGGTAGAATCGGTCCAGGCCCTGCAGGCCTGGCAACCGCTGGAGCTCACCGGCTACCAGGGCTTCATTCATCCACCCCAGCCGCTGCAGGCCACCCCGGTCGAGCCCGCAGAGCGGACCGACTGAGCAAGGTCAGTTTATGATGCTTAAGACAGCAAAACGCCGACCCTAGGGTCGGCGTTTTGCAAAGAAGATGGGGTGGCTAACGGGACTTGAACCCGCGACAACCGGAATCACAATCCGGGACTCTACCAACTGAGCTATAGCCACCACAGGAAAGGGGTAGAGACTCAGGCGAACGCTTCCGAACAAAGGGGATGATGCCTGAGACTTGCCGAGCACAGCGCTCAACAAGGGGAAGATGGGGTGGCTAACGGGACTTGAACCCGCGACAACCGGAATCACAATCCGGGACTCTACCAACTGAGCTATAGCCACCAAAGATGTCGAACCATGAAAATGGCGCGCCCAAGAGGATTCGAACCTCTGACCTCTGCCTCCGGAGGGCAGCGCTCTATCCAGCTGAGCTATGGGCGCATCCTTGACGGCGGGTATAATACTCAAGCCACCCTCAGGCGTCTACGGCAAAATCCATTTTTTCCTTCGGTCGCCGATTTTTTGACTAGCCCATGAAAGCCGGGCACAAGTTCGCACCCGCAATGGTAGTGGCATGGCGATTTTCTATCCAGATAAACTGACGTACTCTGGATCAAAGCGCTAAAAGGAAGGAACCTGTGGTTCAGGCTCGCCAAGACAGAGTGGCTTCGTCATGACAGCCGTTGCAGCGCCGTGCCCGACGCCTGCAGCACTGACCGGGGTCAACCTGCGGGTTCCCACCCTCTCCAGCAGCTCCTGACCCGCTCCCGCTACTTATTCAGCATCGCCCTAAGCATGGCGATATTGGTTTTGCCGCTTTGCTGCCGCTGCTCTGCACTGGGCTTGGCTTTGCGCGCCTCCCACTCCAGGTCGTCCTGGGGCAACTCCAGCAAGAAACGGGAGGGCTCGCACTTGATCTGCTCGCCATACTGGCGCCGCTCCTTGCACAGGGTAAAGATCAGCTCTCGCTGGGCCCGGGTGATCCCTACGTAGGCCAGGCGCCGCTCCTCCTCCACGTTGCCCTCATCCAGGCTGCTCTGGTGGGGTAGCAGGCCCTCCTCTGCGCCCACCAGGAACACGTAGGGAAACTCCAGCCCCTTGGAGGCATGCAGGGTCATCATCTGCACCTGGTCCGCCTCGTCCTCATCGCTGCTGCGCTCCATCATGTCCCGCAGGGTCAATCGGGTCACCACCTGCTCCAGGGTCATCGGCTCCTCCAACTCATCCCCGTCCAACATGTCGGTGATCCAGCGGTAGAGTTCAGACACGTTCTTCATCCGCATCTCCGCCGCTTTGGGGCTGGGGGAGGTGTCGTAGAGATGGTCTTCGTAGTTGATCCCACGGATCATCTCCTTCAGCGCCTCCAGGGTGTCACCGCGCACCGCCCGATCCCCCAGTTCCACCAGCCAGCGGGTAAAGATCATCGCCGTCTCGGCGGCTTGAGGCGGCAGTTGACGTTCGAAGTCCGGATCGAAGCAGGCGGCAAAAAGGCTGATCTGCTTGCTGTTGGCCAGACGTCCAATCTTCTCCAGGGTCGCCGGCCCCATGCCCCGCTTGGGCACGTTACAGATCCGCAGGAAGGCGTTATCGTCATCCGGGTTCACCAGCACCCGCAGGTAGGCCATGATGTCCTTGATCTCCGACCGGCTGAAGAAGCTGGTGCCGCCGGAGATCTTGTAGGGGATCCGGTTAGCCATCAGTGCCTTCTCAAATATCCGCGCCTGGTGGTTACCCCGGTAAAGAATGGCGTAGTCCTTGAAGTTGGCGTGATTCATAAACTTGTGGCGCACCAGGTTGGCCACCACCCGCTCCGCCTCGTGGTCCTCGTTATTGGCACTGACCACCCGGATCGGTTCGCCATAGCCCAGGTTGGAGCGCAACCTCTTTTCGTAGACATGGGGGTTGTTGGCGATCAGGATGTTGGCCGCCTTGAGGATGCGTCCCGATGAGCGGTAGTTCTCCTCCAGCTTGACCAGTTCCAGCTGGGGAAAATCCTTCCCCAGCAGCACCAGGTTCTGCGGCTTGGCACCACGCCAGGAGTAGATCGACTGGTCATCATCCCCCACCACGGTGAAGCGGGCCCGCTCGCCAACCAGCAGTTTGACCAGTTGGTACTGGCTGGTGTTGGTGTCCTGGTACTCATCCACCAGCAGGTAGCGGATCCTGCTCTGCCAGCGCGTTCGTACCTCTTCGTCATTGGCCAGCAGCAGGGTGGGCAGCATGATCAGATCGTCAAAATCCAGCGCGTTGTAGGCGGTCATATGCTCGCGGTAACGCTGGTAGAGCTGCGCCTGCAGCGCCTCTTGGGCGTCCCGGGCAGACGCGATCGCCTGGGCGGGTAACATGAGATCGTTCTTCCAGTCGGAGATCCGCTTAACCAGCTGCTGGAGTTGGTCTTTATCCTCCAGCAGTTCCGCCTCCGTCAGCTCTTTGAGCAGCGCCAGCGAGTCCTGATCATCAAACAGCGAGAAGCCCGGCTTGAGTCCCAGCACCTTGTGCTCGGCCCGGATCATATCGAGCCCCAGGGTGTGGAAGGTGGAGATCCGCAACCCGCGCGCCTCCGCCTTACCCAGACTGCCCGCCACCCGCTCCCGCATCTCCCGGGCCGCCTTGTTGGTAAAGGTGACGGCCGCGATGTGGCGGGCCTTGTAGCCGCACTGCTGGATCAGGTAGGCGATCTTGTTGATGATAACCCGGGTCTTGCCGCTGCCCGCCCCCGCCAGCACCAGGCAGGGTCCTGAGACATAGGTGACAGCTTGCTGTTGGGCGGGGTTCAATTTCATCATTGGGCTCATCTTCAGGCATTAGAGGCGCAGTTTACCCTAATCGCCAGCGGCAGGGATCAGGATAGCGAACGGGGATCTGATACTATATCGGCAAAACCTAGGAGACCTATTTGATGCTAACCCCACAGAAACTGGAAGAGCTGGCCAAACAGCTATCCGACACCCTGCCTCCGGGCCTGAAAACCGCCGCCGATGAGTTTGAACTCAAAGCTAAAGCGCTGATGCAGGCGCAGCTGACCAAACTGGACTTCGTCCCCCGGGAGGAGTTTGACCGCCAGGCCGCCGTCCTGGCCAAGACCCGCATGATGGTTGAAAAGCTGGAGCAACGGGTCAGCGCCCTGGAGGCACAGCACACCCAGGACGCCGAGTAAGCGCCGCAGTGGGCAAGAAGCTTCTCCTGCTGGGCAAGGCTGCCGGTAACCCGAAGGTGGCGGAGCGTCTTCGCCACCAGGCCGACAGGTTGCAGGCCCGCCTTGCCCAAGGAGAGTGAAGTCCGCCTGAAGGCCGGCTCAAGACCAGAGGCTGCAGCTGTTCGCTTGATAGGCCCGAGTACCTGGCCCATGAAGCAGAAAGAGCCCCACCGAAGTGGGGCTCTTTCTTTCACCTAAAGATCCTCAATCACGCACCAGGTGCAGGAAGTAGAGGTGTTTCTCGTACTGCTCGACGATGTCGTTCAGCACCTGCTCCCGGCTCCAACCCATGATGTCGTAATCCTGTCCCCCCTCCCGCAAGTAGACCTCGGCACGGTAATACTCTTCGGCGGACTCATCCCCAACGAAAGCGGGCTGGGCATGGGCTCGCGGGCGAACCTCGTAGTGGAAATCCACCTCCTCCCCGTGCAGCACCGCCAATCCGACCCGGCCACTGGCAAGATCTTCGTTGATCCGCACATCGATCTGTTCCCGCTGCAACAGCTCGGCCACGGACCCCATGGCCGGGCTGACCACCGTCTCGAGGAATCGCTCCACCTGGCCCCGACGGGAGCACTGGACCACGTTCCTCAGGCGATCATCCCAGCGCACACTGGCTGAAGCTGTCGTAGGCGTCAGGTTGGTCTGGCTCAGGCTGTCGCGCTTGGTCTGGTCACGCCGCAGTGCCTGGATCAGGCCGTAGGTGCACACCAGCAGGGCAAGAGAGAAGGGCAAGGCACTGGCGATGGTGGCGGTTTGCAGTGAAGCCAGGCCGCCGGCATAGAGCAGCACCATGGCCACCACGCCGATCATCACCGCCCAGAACACCCGCTGGTAAACCGGGGTCTCATCCTGGCCACCGGAGGCCAGCATATCCACAACCATGGCGCCGGAGTCGGCGGAGGTGACGAAGAACACGACGATCATCACCAGCGCTACCCCGGAAAGGAGTGTGCCCATGGGGAAGTGTTGGATAAAGGCAAAGAACGCCAGCGCCACATCCTCCTGGACCACCCTAGCCAGGGACTCTGCCCCCTGATTCAGGATCAGATCGATGGCACTGTTGCCGAATACCGACATCCAGAAACAGGTGAAGCCTACCGGCACCACCAGCACTCCGGTGACAAACTCACGGATGGTCCGCCCCCGGGAGATCCGCGCGATGAACATGCCCACGAAGGGAGCCCAGGAGAGCCACCAGCCCCAGTAGAGCAGGGTCCAGCCGCCGACCCACTCGTTGGACTCGTAGATATAGAGGTTGAAGGTCTTGTCCACCAGGCTAGCCAGGTAGTTACCGGTGTTGTGGACAAAGGCCTCCATCAGCCAGGCGGTGGGGCCCATTAACAGCACCAGCGCCAACAACCCCAGGGCCAGCAGGATGTTGAACTCCGACAGTCGACGGATCCCCTTCTCCAGCCCGGTTGCCACCGAGAGTGTCGCCATCGCGGTGATCCCGAGGATCAGGCCGATCTGGACCACACTGCCCACGGGCACATCGAACAGATGGTTCAGCCCGGCATTGATCTGCAGTACCCCATAGCCCAAAGAGGTCGCGACCCCGAAGATGGTGCTGATGATGGCAAAGATATCCACCGCATGACCGATGGGGCCGTAGATCCGCTCACCGATCAGGGGGTAGAGGGCACTTCGCAGGGTCAGAGGCAGGTTATGACGGTAGGCAAAGAACGCCAGCATCAGTGCCACCAGGGCATAGATCGCCCAGCCGTGCAGTCCCCAGTGGAAGAAGGTGAGCACCAGCGCTTCCCGTGCCGCACCGACCGTCTGGGCTGGCTGGTCCGGCGGGGTCAGGAAGTGCATCACCGGCTCGGAGACCCCGAAGAACAGCAGGCCGATCCCCATCCCTGCTGAAAACAGCATGGCAAACCAGGAACGGTAACTGAACTGGGGCTGCGCATGATCCGGCCCCAACTTGATGTCACCAAAGCGGGATCCGCCGAGATAGAGGGTGACCACCAGGATCAGCGCCACCGTCATCATGTAGAACCAGCTGGCACTTTCGAGGATCCAGCTTTGGATCTCGCCGAACTGGGTGGCAGTGGCATCGGGAAAGATAACCGCCAGGATCACCAGCAGGGCGATAAGGGCGGTGGCACCGGCGAATACCGGACGATTGAGGCTACCGGAGGGCACCGGCACCGTTTCAGCGTGGTCTTGCATACAACTCCCTTTCGACGCATCCAGGCGTCACTCCAAACAAGGACAACGTGGCGCCAACGGCGCCCCGGTGGGCATTCACCCCACCAATCCAGCCCCCGGGGCTGGGCCCGCTAACGCCTTCGGCAGTTAAGCGGGTTTACCACCGTCTCTCATGGTCCCGAAGGGCCCTGACGGTTTCGTAGAGCCGCGCCCGTTTGAGGGGCGCGGGCTCAAAGCTCTTGGATTTACTCCCGAAGGACGTGCAGGAAATGGAGGTGCTTCTCGTACTGATCGAGAATGTCTCCAATCACCTGTTCGCGAGTCCAGCCCATGATGTCATAGTCCTGGCCGCCTTCACGCAGGTGAACCTCGGCGCGGAAGTACTTGCTCTCGTCGTCCTCCTCGTCCTCCTCCGTGACCACGAAAGCCGGGCGCAGGAAGTCGCGTGGGCGGGCTTCATACTCGAAGTCCATCTCCTCACCCAGCACTACTTCGAAGCGAACCCTGTGGCTCCCATCATCCTTGATGACGTTGACCTCAACCATCTGCTTGCGCAGCTCTTCCGCCACCTGTTCCATCGCCGGTTCCACCACCTCATCAATGAAGCGGTTAACGTGACTGCGACGGGGAAACTGCATCATGTTACGCAGGCGACGATCCCAGGAAACCGGGTTTCGGGTCACCCGGGGGGCGAGGTTGGCCGCTTGCTGGCTGTCCTTCTTGTGCAGGTCCACCCGCAACGCCTGCAACAGGCCGTAGCTCGCCACCATCAGGATCGCGGCAAACGGCAAGGCGCTGGCGATGGCCACCGTCTGCAGGGCAGACAGACCACCGGCCAACAGCAGCACAATGGCCACCACTCCCATCACCGCAGCCCAGTAGATCCGCTGCCACACCGGGGTGTGGTCATCCCCACCGGAAGCCAGCATATCCACCACCATGGAGCCGGAGTCGGCGGAGGTGACGAAGAACACCACGATCATCAGCATGGCGATGCCGGAGAGGAGCGACGAGAACGGGAACTGCTCCAGGAAGATAAACAGCGCCAGGGAGGAGTCCTCACTGATCACCGTACCGAGACGATCCAGGCCCTGATGGAGAATCATATCGATGGCCGAGTTACCAAACACCGTCATCCACGCCAGGGTGAAACCGGCGGGCACAAAGAGCACCCCCATCACGAACTGGCGAATGGTGCGGCCTCGGGAGATTCGGGCGATGAACATGCCGACAAAGGGCGACCAGGAGATCCACCAGCCCCAGTAAAACAGGGTCCAGCCCCCCAGCCAGTCGGTCGGGTCGTAGGCGTATAGGTTAAAGGTCTTGGAGACGATCTCCGACAAGTAGCTGCCGGTGTTCTCAACGAAGGTCTGCAGCAGCAGTACCGTTGGCCCCAACAAGATAATCAGGGCCATCAGCCCCACCGCCAGCAGCAGGTTGAGCTCCGACAGGCGGCGGATCCCTTTCTCCAGCCCGGTCACCACGGAGATGGTGGCCAGGGTGGTGATCACGGCGATCAGGATCACCTGGGTCTGGGGCCCCACCGGAATATCAAACAGGTAGTTGAGCCCCGCATTCACCTGGGCCACCCCGAAACCGAGCGAGGTGGCCACCCCGAAGACGGTACCCAGCACGGCGAAGACATCCACCGCATGGCCGATGGGGCCATAGATCTTCTCCCCGATCAGGGGGTAGAGGGCACTGCGCAGGGTCAGCGGTAGGCCATGACGGTAGGCGAAGAACGCCAGGATCAGCGCAACAATGGCGTAGATCGCCCAGGCGTGCAGACCCCAGTGGAAGAAGGTGATCTTCATCGCCTCCTTGGCCGCTTCCACGGTCCCCGGATCTCCCACCGGCGGACTCATGAAGTGCATCACGGGTTCGGCGACGCCGAAAAACATCAGGCCGATCCCCATGCCGGCGGAGAACAGCATGGCGAACCAGGAGGAGTTATTGAACTTGGGCTCTGCGTGATCCGGTCCGAGCTTGATGTCGCCGAAACGGGACAGCCCCAAAAAAGCGACAAACAGGAGGATCAGGGCCACCACCAGGATGTAGAACCAGCCAGCATTGGCGATAACGGCGGCCTGAAGGGCGGAAAACTGGTTAGCGGCCTGATCAGGCGCAACGGCGGCGTAAGCCACCAGCAACAGGATAAGCAGGGTGGCAAAGCCAAAGACGGGGGGATTAATTTTACTGTTTATTTTGAGCTTATTTGGCTCATCAGACATGGTTCCTCCAAAACGAAGCACTCTGGCTTCGATACTTCTACACGCAATGCACCAATAAAGGGTCTGGCCTGAAGCGGGCACCTGAAGGAGAGGGAATAAGGAAGGAAAAGCCTGCCTTAGCCACTACGACAAGCCAACCGATACAGCATTGGCACATTGTAGGCAACGCGCTCCAGGGTGAGCACCCGAAACACCTTGCATCGACGACGGCGGGCCTACCCCACCGTTAAAAAATCGTTGATACCATACACAAGTTTAGTGAATGTAACCATTCACAAGTGAATGCTTGCTCACATTCTGTGACCCACGCCAACTCAGTACCTGCGCGACTGGCGCAAAATCCGACAGCCCATTCACTCTCCCGGCAGCGGATATGATGAGGATAACGGTTCCAACCGAGACGACCTGCTAGACTCGCTCCCACCTCCCCCTCCTGACCGGCATTTACCCATGAGCCTGATGCGAAACCTGCGTACCCAATGGAGCAGTAACGATCTCGCCGAGGCGTTGATTACCCTGTTCCAACGCTGCCCGCCCATCGTGGATCTGTTTGTCGGCGCCACACCGATGGACCAGGTCGCCCACAAGATCGCCACCATCGTCCAGGCGCAGGCGCCGGAGTTGGTCAGGGAGAGTCCTGTCGAACCGGCACACGCTTTGCCGATCCTTGCGACCGCCGTCCAAGCCGTGGTGCTCAAGAGTCTCCAGGGCGAGCAGCTACTCCAGGCGGAGTATCTGATCCTGCCCCTGACTCGCACACTGGTCGATTCACTGGACACCGCAAATCTGCCTGCTGCGCAGCAACGGCTTGCGGAGGGGATCCTGCGCCTCTATCGGCAGTGGGAGGAGGCATCACGCCAGCAACGCAGTACCCAGCGCAACATGATGCAACACCAGTAGGCCAGGCTAGCCTCGCCCTTTGAGCCAAGCGGGATCGCTCACCAGGCCCACGGTCTGGCGTGGCTGGAAGTCGGGGGCAAACTCATCCAGCTGCAGCACCAGCTCACCGCTGTCCGCGTCATAACGCACCACCCGACCATGACCTCGACGCCGGGGCAGGTACTGCCCCATGGTTTCCGGGCTGCCGATCCGCTCGATGCGCCCGCTGCTCATGGTGATGATGGGATCACAGAGGTGCAGCGTCTCCGATACCGAGTGGCTGATAAAGATCATCGGGATCCGCGCCGAAACCTCCTCCAGGAAGCCCATCAGGTGCTGCCGGCTGCTCAGATCCAGCGCGGCCAGGGGCTCATCCAGCAAAAGCAGTCGCGGTGAAGCAGCCAACGCCCGGGCTATCGCCACCCGCTGACGCTGACCAGCCGAGAGGGCGGGTGCCGGTTGATCCAGGAGTTCGGTAAAGCGGCACGCTTCGGCCAGCTCCTCGATCCCGAACAGTGGATTCATACTCTGACGCCGGGCCAGTTTCAGGTTTTGCCGCACTGTCAGGTGGGGGAAGAGGCGGCTGTCCTGAAACACCACTCCGATGCGGCGCCGCTCCGGCAGCACAAAGGTCTCCGTGGCGCTGTCCTGAAGCACCTCGCCATCGAGCAGGATTCGCCCCGGCAACTCCCTTTCCAGACCACACAGGGCCCGGAACAGGCTGGTTTTTCCCACCCCGGAGGGGCCAAAGAGACCGACGATACCCGCCAACGGCAGAGAGAGTTCAAGATCAAAGCCAAACTCGCCCAACTTCCCTTGCAGGGTCAGTTCCAGTTTCATCATCGTCCCTTACCAGTAACCCCAGGCACGTTTGCGCCTGTCCATGCCAACATAGATAAACAGCAGCAATACCAGGGAGATCAGCAGCAGCCCGCCGGCTAACAGGTGGGCACTGGCGTAATCCAGGGCCTCCACATGCTCAAACAGGGCGATGGCGATCACCTGGGTCTCCCCGGGGATGTTGCCGCCGATCATCAGGACCACGCCAAACTCCCCCAGGGTGTGGGCAAACCCCAGCATACCCGCCAGGACAAAGCTGTGCCGGGTCATGGGAAACACCACGTAATGAAACCGTTTCCATTTATTCATTCCCAGGGTTGCCGCGGCTTCCAGCTCCCCCCGACCCAGGGTGGCAAAACTGGATTGCAGCGGCTGCACCACGAAAGGGAGTGAGTAGATCATCGACCCCACCACCAGACCGGAAAAGGAGAAGGCCAGGGTGGTGCCGGTGAGCGCCTGGATCCACTGACCCGGAAGATAAAGCGGCGAGAAGAGCAGCAGCAGGTAGAAACCCAGTACCGTCGGCGGCAGGATCAGCGGCAGGGCGACCAGGGCCTCCACCACGGGTCGCCAGCGGGCACGGCTGTGGGCCAGCCACCAGGCCAGCGGCGGGGTTACCAACAGCAGCAGTGCAGTACTGATCGCCGCCAGTTTCAGGGTGATCCAGAGCGCTTCCAGATCAGCAGGATTAATGGTCATCGGGGATGTTGTATCCAGCTTGAGACAGTAACTCGTTCTGAGCCAGTAGGAATTCCAGCAGCGCTCCGGCCTCCTCGGGATGAGCGCTGCGGTTCAGCACCACCCCCTGCTGCGTCAGGCTACCGTGCCACTGGGGCGGGATAAGCCAGTACTGCTGGGGCGGGATCCCGGCCGCCTTAAGCTGAGCCAGGGACACCAAACCGGCCGGGGCATTGCCACTTTGTACATACTGAAAGGTATGCAAAATGTTGTTGCCACGCACGACTTTTCCTTTGAGTTTGCTGAGTATATCAAGATGTTGTGCCGCCTGTTCGGCCGCCGCACCGTAGGGGGCGGTGCGGGGATTCGCCATCGCCAGTCTCGACGACCAGTGGGTCAGCGTTGTCTCATCGGCCAGCCCACCGGGATTCCAGAATGCCAACACGCCCACCGCATAGTCACTCAGGGTCTCTTCTGACGCCAGCCCCTGTGCCACCAGTTGAGCCGGACGGAGATCGTCGGCGGCGAGGAAAAGATCGTAGGGCGCACCGTGGAGGATCTTGGTGTACAGCGCCCCGGTGGCACCGGCGGAGATCTGAACCCGGTTGCCGGTCTGCGCCTCCCAGGCGGCCACCACCTGCTCCAGGGTGGACTTGAAGTTGGCCGCCACCGCCACCTTCAGCGTCGCTGCCTGGACCGGCAGACCCAACAGCAACAAAAGAGGGAGTAAAATTCGCATCGATTTACACTTGTCCTTAAGAGGATTGAGGTTTGGCCCGGATCAGGTCGTAATGCCGACGGGCTTCACTGCCCATCTGCCCCTTCAGGGCGCCGTAGTCCACCAGTTCCAGTGAGCCATAGTGGTTGATCAGGATCTGCCGCTCACACAGCTCCGCCACCACCTTGGTGCAGTACTGTCGCGTTGTGCCTGTCATGGTACACAACTCATCCAGGGTGATGGGGATCACCCGCTCGTCACGGCGCAGCCGCGCGGAGAAAATCATACAGAGGGTAAAAATAAGGTGCTCTTTCTTGCTCAAAATGGAACGCAGGAGAAGATGGTCCTCCACCGTGCGGGAGTAGCGGTTCTTTTTCTGCAAATAGAATTCGAGAAAGCCATCCTGTTGCCGACAGAGTCGATAAAGGGTTTCCAACCCTAACCACTCGAGTTCACTCTTTTCCAGCGCGCGGTGGGTGACGTTATTTTCCACCTCCCTGTTCACGCCCCGGGGGAAAATAAAGTGCCCGGAAAACAGCAGTTCGGTACTCGCCAGGGTACCATCATGAAAACCCACCTGGCGCATCAGGGTTCCCTTGCGCAGCAGGGCCAGTCCGATCCCCAGAGACGAGGGGCACAGGGTTTCCCCCTTGGCGAGACTCAAACTGTGAATCATCCCCCCTAGCCGCTCGTTGCTGTCCAACCCCAAGGTTTCCAGTCGTTGCGGCAATGTCTCAGTAACCCAGTTGCCCACGACGATAACCTCAAAAATACAGTTCAGTCGCAGGATAATGCCTGCCACATCCTCAAACAGTGACCCAACCTCCACTTAACAATAGTGGTATCTGAAACTCCACTTTTAACATCTGCACAGAAATTTAACCTGGGTCACAGATACCGATATCCCACTTACAGAATGCAAACAGGGTGACATTTTCTTTTCCCCGGGCCGGGATAATTCCGGCTTCTCCGGCTGGGATAGCAATACGCAGATAGAGAATAAAAACAGTTTTTATTTATCGGTGACCATAAAACTCGCTCTTTTTCCGCGCGTGTACCAACAAGCCAAAAACCGAATCGCTTTAACCTTTGAGGTAACCTATGCAACGTCGTGAGTTTCTAAAGCTGAGTGCGACCGCAGGCGCCGTTTCCTACCTGACGGCCTGTGGCAGTAGTAAGAAAGAGACTGTGATCCCGGAGCTGCCCGCCGATCAGCAGGTGAACTATTCCGCCTGCCTGGTGAACTGTGGCTCCAACTGTCCACTGAGGGTGATCAGCCAGGACGGACGTATCCTCCGTGTGGAAACCGACCACTCCGGCACCGACCAATACGGTGATCACCAGGTGCGCGCCTGTCTGCGTGGCCGCTCAATCAAGCAGCGAACCTATGCGGCCGACCGGCTCAAGACGCCCATGAAACGCAAAGCCGGCACCAAGCGGGGCGATGGTCAGTACGAGGAGATCAGTTGGGACCAGGCGTTCCAGGAGATCGGCAGCAAGGTGATGGAGCTGCAAGCCTCCCACGGCCCCCGCGCCATCTACCACCACTACGGTACGGGTGCCTACTACGGCTTCGCCAGCAGTGCCTGCATCCACCGCGCCCTCAACCTGTCCGGCGGCCACCTGGGCTACTACGGCAACTACTCCTGGGCCGCGCTCAATGTCGCCGGCCCTGCCACCTTTGGCACCGGCGGCACCAGCGGCACCCGGTTGTCGGAGATCGTGCACTCCGATCTGGTGGTGGGCTTCGGCTTCAACCCCTTCGAGATCCGGATGTCCGGCTCCGGTGAGCAGATCGACTTCCTCAACGCCATGGAGCAGCGTCGCGCCAACAACCAGCCTCTGGATGTGATCATCATCGATCCTCGCTACACCGACACCAACCTGGGGAAAGAGGACCAGTGGCTACCGATCCGTCCCGGGACCGATGGGGCCCTGGCCGAGGCGATCGCCTACCTGATGATCAGCTCCGGCTGGGTCGAGCAAAACTCCAAGGCGTTCTTGGACAAGTACGCCATCGGTTACGACAGGGCCTCCCTGGAGCAGGCGAAGCTGGATAACCCGGAGTACGCCGAGCTCATCGACTCCGATGAGAACTACCACGACTACATCATGGGGCTGGGCCGGTACGCCGAGCAGGGCCCCCGTACCGCCGAGTGGGCCGCCGCCCGATGCGGTATCCCGGTCAACCAGATCCAGGCCCTGGCCGATAAGATCATGGCGGCCCAGACCCCCTACATCACCATCGGTGCCGGCTGTAACCGCCACGCCTGTGGCGAGCAGACCATGCGCGCCCTCTACATGCTGCCGATTCTCACCGGCAAGCTGGGTGAACACGGAGTCAACAGCGGCGAACTGCCGGCCAACTTCAGCCTGGGCGCCAGCGGCATGAGCGCCGGCAGCAACCCCGAATCCGCCCGCATCAGCTTCCACACCTGGGCCGAAGCGATCGAGCGCGGCGAAGAGATGACCGCCACCACCGACGCTGTCAAAGGCCTGGAAGCGGGCGAGAAGCTGGGCACCAACATCAAGGCGGTGTTCTCCTCCTCCGGCAACGCCCTGATCAACCAGCACTCCGACATCAACCACACCCGGGCGATCCTGGAGGATGAGTCCAAGTGCGAGATGATCGTTGTCACCGACTGCTGGATGACTGCCTCGGCGAAGATGGCGGACTACATCCTGCCGGACACCACCTGGGTAGAATCCAATGACCTGGCCAACGACAGCTACGCCTCCGGTGAGACCGGCTACCTGACCTTCCTCAGCAGCGGCATCGAGCCGATGTACAACTGCCGTAACCTCTACCAGATCGGCCTGGGCTTGGCCAAAGTGTTCGGCCAGGAAGCGGCCTACACCGAGGGGCGCACTGAGCAGGAGTGGCTTGAACATCTTTACCAGGGAACCCGCGAACGCAACCCTGAGCTCAGCCTCCCTGCGACCTATACCGAGGCGCAGAAACTGGGCTTTGTGCGTCGCCACAGCCCAAAGACCCACGTCGCGCTTCGAAGCTTCATCAAGGAGGGCCAGCCGCTGAACACCCCTTCAGGGAAGATCGAGATCTTCTCCCTCGATTGGGCCCGCAAGCGTGATGAGTGGACCCCACTGTCCGACAAGGCATTTGACCAGATCACCCCGCTACCCCACTACACCGAAGCCTGGCAGGGCTTCGAAGATGCGGAGACCCGGGACGAGTATCCGCTGCAGATCGTGGGATACCACACCAAGGGCCGTACCCACTCCAGCTACCACAATGTCGAGTGGCTGCGCGAAGCGGTGGAAGACGCCGCCTGGTTCAACCCCGTCGATGCTGCCAAGTACGGCGTCCGGGGCGGCCAGACGGTGACCCTGAGCAGTCCACAAGGGGCGATCCGGGTGCGTGCCAAGATCACCCCCCGGGTGATGGTGGGCGTAGTCGCCATGGCCCAGGGTGCCTGGTACAAGGGCAGCACCGCCGGTGCCGTGGATGCCGGGGGCTGCCTCAACACCCTGACCAAGTACCATCCGCTGCCGGTATCCAAGGGCAACCCCCAGCACACCGTCCGCGTAAAAGTGACCGCTTAAGATTTTGGAGAGAGTGACCATGAACGAGAACAAGCAGTACGGCTTTTACGTCGACACCAGCAAGTGCACCGGCTGCAAAACCTGCCACGTCTCCTGCAAAGATCGCAAAGATCTGCCCAAAGACGTGAAATGGCGCCGGGTCTATGAATACGCCGGCGGCAACTGGCAGGAGAACGGGGACGGGACTGTCGAGCAGAACATCTTCAGCTACTACGTCTCCATCGGCTGTAACCACTGCAGCAACCCGTTGTGTGTCAAAGCCTGCCCGACCGGCGCTATGTACAAGCGCCGCAGCGACGGCCTGGTACACGTGGACCAGGGGATCTGCATCGGCTGTGAGGCCTGTGCCCGTGCCTGCCCCTACGATGCCCCGCAGATCGACAGAGATCGCGGCGTGATGACCAAGTGCGACGGTTGCCACGAGCGCCTGGCCCTGGGGCGCAAGCCGATCTGTGTCGAATCCTGCCCCCTGCGTGCGCTGGATTTCGGCCCCATCGAGGAGCTGCGGGCGCAGTACGGCAGCAACGCCGACATCAATCCGCTGCCCGCCTCCAGCACCACGGAGCCAAACCTGTGCATTAAGCGCAACCGCAACGCGCGCTCCGGTGGCCAGGTACTGAACTGGTTCGAAGTGTAAGTCCCGGCAGGGGGCGGGCGATCATCCGTCCCCTGCTCTTCTCAACGTCATGACGTTGGAGACCCCATGAGAGACCTCTTTCCCTATGCAGCCGCCGCCTGTGGCGTTCTGCACAACGTGTTTTATCCCAAACCCAACCCCGCCTTTCTGGCGGAGCTGACCGATTCCGGCCTGCTGGCGCAGTGGCCCGGTTTTGGCCAGGACCCGGCCGATGCCGTGGCGTCCATTCTCGACAGCCTCAAGCAAGATGACTTCGATGCCATCGAGCGGGACTATTACCAGCTGTTTGTCGGCCCGGGTGGGATGGCCGCCTACCCCTGGGGATCCGTCTACACCGACAAGGAGAACCTGGTGTTTGGCGACACCACCCTGGCCTGGCAGCAGTTTTGCCAGCAGCAGGGGCTCACCTTCGAGCTTGACCATAATGAGCCCCAGGATCACATCGGTCTTATCCTGGCGGTCCTCTCTCAGCTGTTCGAACAGGGAGACGAAACCGCCATCATGACCCTGCTGTCCGACCACCTGCTGCCCTGGAGCCACCGATTCACCGAGGCGGTCACGACCCAGGCGCACACCGGGTTTTACCGGGGCTTTGGCCAGCTGACCGCCCTGCTCCTTGCCGACTGGCAGCAGCGACTGGAGGTGACTCCAGCGCCCCTCACGCTGTATCGATGAGTGCCGTCCCGGCGACCATCCCGGGCACGCACGCCAACACACCGCCTGTCCGGATCACCGGCAGGCGGTTTTTTCTCGGTCGGCAAGGGGTACACTGCCCTTTAAGATGCGCAGACGCATCCCCTCAAGCACGGGAGTCGGATCATGTCACCGGAGATCACCATAGGGCTGGCCATTGCACTGGGCCTCGTCATCATCATCGGCATCAAGGTGGGGTTGCATCGGGTGGTCCGGTTTAAGATGGATGAGAGCGCCATCCAGGCCTGCCTGAAGGCGCAACCCGAAGGAGAAACCGTCAGCGCCATCGCCAACCTCACCGGGATCGATGAAGCTCGGGTCGAGGCGGTGTGCCAACAGAGCAAGGGGATCCAGCCCGACGGCGGTAAGCGCTGGCGTCTGGATACCTGAGACCGGACCACCTGCCCCACCCTCTAACGGCACAATGCCGCGTTAACGCTTCCGCCAACTGGCAATGAACGCCTCGCCGGCAGCGGTCAGGGTACCGGGATCGTAGATGGCGTAGAGCCCCGCCTCGATGCGCTCCTTGAGCGGAACAAACCGGACCTGCTCCCAACGGTGGTTGGTGAAGCTGGACGGGACTATGGTGACATGGCCGCTATAGCCGATGAACGCCATCAGGGTGCCGGGCTCTACGAACTCCTTACCGATTCTTGGCAACACCCCCTGCTTGCGACACTGCGCCAGGAAGAGATCCCCCGAGGCGGAGTTCATGCGACTGAGCATACTTATCTCACAGTCCCGGAGATCCTCCAGCGACAGTCTGGCACGACCAGCGAGGGGGTGACCCTCCGCCATCGCCACCACGAACGCCTCTTCGGTCAGGGCAGTGGCGCTGAGAGGGTGGATATTCATCGCATCGGCGAAGCGCACCAGCCCCATGTCGATGCGGCCCTCCTGGAGCCAACGTTTCTGCGCCTGGGGCGGCAGCTCCTTCAGATCCAACTGCATATCCGGGTGTCGCTGCTGGAAACGGGTCAGTCGGCTGCCGAGCCCGGACCAGAAGGCCGAGCTGACCAACCCCATCTTGAGGGCAGTTCCCTGCGCCTGCCCCGCCCGTCGAACCCGGTTTAAGCCATGGTCCATCACCTGGAACAGGTGCCCACATTCGCTTTGCAACGCCTGCCCCGCCTCGGTCAGTTCCACGTTTCGGGAATCCCGGTGAAACAGGGTTACCCCCAGCAGGGCTTCGAGCTCCTTAATCTGGTTGCTCAGGGGGGAGGGGGTGATGTTGAGCTGCTGCGCCGCCCGGCCAAAGTGGCGGACTTGGGACAGCACGAAAAAGTAGCGCAGCATCCTCAGGGTCAGCTTATCGCTGGGCAGGGGGGTATCGTGATTCATCGAAAGTTCCACAGGCGGAACTTTCCACTGCAACGCGCCGGACGTGGCGGGTGGCAGACGTTCGTTCCGCAAACCTATCGACATATTGTACTGAAAAACAGAATGATCAGGGGGAATTTAGCAACGTTCTCGAGAAGGTTCTCTGCTACGTTGCGAGCTCCGGCAACCTCTGAGGAAAAATAATGAATAACGATCCGGTCAACCTGGCCCTCGAGACTATCCGTCAACGCAAACCCGGCTTTGAACCCAAAGCCGCTTTCATACTCGGCTCCGGCCTCGGCGTCATCGCCGACGCCCTGGAGGACAAGGTGGTAATCCCCTACGAGGAGCTGGCAGGCTTTCCCGTCAGCACCGTACAGGGCCACTCCGGCGAGCTGGTGCTGGGTAAGATGAACGGCATTGATGTGGCCTGCATGAAGGGCCGTGGTCACTACTACGAGCATCAGAGCATGAAGGTGATGACCACACCGGTTCGGACCTTTAAACGCCTCGGCTGTGAATTCCTGCTGGTGACCAACGCCGCCGGCTCCCTGCGTCCCGAGCGTATCGATGTCGGCTCCCTGGTGGTGTTCAACGATCACATCAACACCATGCCC
Organism: Ferrimonas gelatinilytica; assembly: GCF_039544205.1. Classification (NCBI taxonomy): domain Bacteria; kingdom Pseudomonadati; phylum Pseudomonadota; class Gammaproteobacteria; order Alteromonadales; family Ferrimonadaceae; genus Ferrimonas; species Ferrimonas gelatinilytica. The sequence goes on from NZ_BAABLF010000004.1 coordinate 69,871, forward strand.
GAATCCCCCATGTGTGGCCCGAACGATGAAGACTACGGCCCACGCTTCTTCAGCCTGGCCAACGCTTACGACAAGGATCTGCGCGCCGAGGCCCTGGCCGTGGCCGAACGCAACGACATCCAACTCAACGAAGGGGTGTTCGTCTCCTACACCGGCCCCAACTTCGAGACCCCGGCGGAGATCCGCATGATGCAGATCATCGGTGCCGATGTGGTCGGCATGTCCGTGGTGCCAGAGGTGATCTCTGCGGCCCACTGCGGCCTGCCGGTCCTGGCGGTCTGCGCCATCACCAACATGGCCGAGGGGCTGGGAGACGTGGAACTGTCCCATGAACAGACCCTGCGCTGCGCCAAGTTGGCCGAAGCCAACTTCATCCTTCTCATCGAACAGTTTATGGCGAACCACTTCGCCCGTTAGGAGCTCTTATGTTTGCCATTGGATTTGTTGGCATCGCGGTCCTGTTGCTGGTTGGCTTTATCGCCTCCACCAATCGTCAGGCCATTAACCTGCGTACCGTCGGCCTGGCCTTCCTGTTGCAGATGGGGATCGGTGCCCTGGTACTCTATGTGCCACTGGGCCGCAGGGCGCTGGAAGCGCTCTCCCACGGCGTCCACGCCGTCCTGGACAGCGGTAAGGCGGGGATCCAGTTCCTGTTCGGAAACTTGGTCAACTTCTCCGTCGAGGGGATCGGCTTCGTGTTCGCTCTCAACGTACTGCCCCTGGTGGTGTTCTTCTCGGCGCTGATCGCCGTGCTCTACTACCTGGGGATCATGCAGGCGATCATCCGCACCATCGGCGGGGGCGTCTCCCGGATGCTGGGGACCTCCAAAGCGGAGTCCATGTCCGCCGTGGCCAACGCCTTCGTCGGCCAGAGCGAGGCCCCACTGGTGGTCAAGCCCTACATGCCGAAGATGAGCGACTCCGAGTTCTTCGCCATCATGTGCGGCGGCATGGCGTCAGTATCCGGCACCGTACTGGCGGGTTACGCCATGATGGGGGTCGACATGCAGTACCTGTTGGCTGCCTCCTTCATGGCCGTCCCCGGCGGGATCCTGTTTGCCAAGCTGATCGTGCCGGAAACCACCGAGCCCACCTACACCGTCTCCAAGTCCACCCACTTCTCCGACAAGAAGCCGGAGAACGTGCTGGCCGCAGCGGGGGAAGGGGCTGCCAGCGGTCTTAAGCTGGCCGGTGCCATCGGTGCCATGCTGATCGCCATGATCGGCCTGGTCACCCTGGTCAACACCCTGCTCGGCGGCATCGGTGACACCATGGGGATGGAGCTTTCCCTGGAGCTGATCCTCGGCTGGATCTTCTCCCCGCTGGCCTTCCTGCTGGGTGTCCCCATGGTGGATATCGGCCTGGCGGGCAGCCTGATCGGCAAGAAGATGATCGTCAACGAGTTCGTGGCCTACTCCGATCTCTCCCCCTACCTGGCGGATGCCCAGAGCGTCGCCGCAGCGGGGCTGGATGTGCTGCAGGATAAAACCAAGGTGATCGTCAGCTTCGCCCTCTGTGGCTTCGCCAACATCGCCTCCATCGGCATCCTCATCGGTGGCCTGGGAACCCTCTGCCCCTCCCGCAGCGACTTCATCGCCAAGTACGGTGTGCGCACCCTGATCGCCGCCAGCTGTTCCAACCTGATGAGCGCCGCCATCGCCGGGATCTTCTTCTCCCTGGCGCTGTAAGCCAAACCGCTCGCCCCTAAAACGGCGGCGCCCGGTCCATCCGGTCGCCGCCGATTTTATGAAAAATCATGAGGACAACATGCACTCCCACGACCAGAAAGAAGCGTTGCAGGCCGCCGCTCGCCAAGCGTTGCAGCTGATGGATCTGACCTCCCTCAACGATGACGACAACGAAGTGCGGATCCGCACCCTGTGCCACAACGCCAACACCCCGGCCGGCACCACCGCGGCAATCTGCATCTACCCGGCCTTCATCCCGCTGGCCAGGCAAGTGCTGGCGCAGCAGGGAACGCCACAGGTGCGTATCGCCACGGTCACCAATTTTCCCCATGGCAACAGCGACGTGGCCCAAGCCGTGGCGGAGACTCGGCAGGCGGTGGCCGCCGGGGCAGACGAGGTGGACGTGGTGTTCCCCTATCGGGCCCTGATGGCGGGCGACAGCGCCGTCGGTCACGAGCTGGTACACCAGTGTAAGCGCGCCTGCGGTGACGCAGTACTCAAGGTGATCCTGGAAACTGGCGAGCTGAAAACCGCTGCCCTGATCCAGCAGGCCGCCCGCATCGCCATCGAAGCCGGCGCCGATTTCATCAAGACCTCCACCGGCAAGGTCGACGTCAACGCCACACCTGAGGCGGCCCGACTGATGCTGAAGGTGATCCGTGACATGAAGGTGGCAGATCGGGTTGGCTTTAAACCCGCCGGTGGGGTAAAAACCGCAGCGGATGCCGCCGACTACCTGGCCATGGCGGCCGAGATCCTGGGGCCAGAGTGGATCAGCACCGAACGTTACCGCTTCGGCGCCTCCAGCCTGCTGGGTAACCTGCTCCATACCCTGGAGCTGGCGCCCGCCCCGACCCCAAGCAGCGGATACTGATCTCCGGCGACCGACTCGACCCATACTTTGAGGGGGCAATGGCCCCCATCAGTGAGCCATCATGAACCTACTCCTTGCCATGATCGCCTCCTTCTTGTGGGGCACCACCTACGCGGTGACACAAGCCACCCTGCCGGACTGGCCCCCCCTGCTGCTCGGCGCCCTGCGGGCCCTGCCGGCGGGTGTGTTGCTGCTGGCACTGCGGCCCAGCCGACCCACTCGCAGTCAGTGGGGCACCCTGGCACTGGTGGGGCTGGTCAACATCGGGCTGTTTTTCAGCCTTATCTTCGTCATGGCCTTGACCCTGCCTTCCGCCGTCTCCGGCGTCGGTATGGTGTCGGTGCCGGTGTTTGCGATGCTCTACCACTACCTGCGCCATCGGGTGCGTCCAAGCGGCGTGCAGATGGCCAGTGGGGTGGCCCTAGTTGCGCTGGCATGGCAACTGTTTGATCCCGGTTCGCTGGCGCTCAGCGCGGTCGGCATGGCGGCGATGCTGGGAGCGATCCTCTGCATCGTCATCGGCAGTGGTATCGTCAAATCCCTGGGAGGAAGTGTGCACTGGTGGACGGTACTCACCTGGCAACTGGTGGTCGGGGGGAGCCTGCTCACCCTCGCCGCCCTGGTCCAGGGCATGCTGGATCCCGAGCCCTATCGACAGGCGTTGACCGGCATCACCGGCCTCAATCTCTTGGGACTGGCCTGGATCATCCTGCTCAACACCGCCCTCTCCTACGGCCTCTACGTCTGGCTGCTGCAGCGGATGACGGTGGTGGAGTTCACCTTCGGTGGCATCGCCAACCCCATCGCCGGCATCGTCACCGGCCTGGTGTTGGTGGGAGAGAGCTACAACCCTGGCCAGTATGCCCTGATGGCGGGAATGATCCTGATGTCCCTTAGTCCCCAGCTGGTGCTGCTGTGGCAGCGCCGCAAGCTCAGGCAATCCGCAGCCGAGGCGGCCATGAAGTAAGCCCGGCGACCATAAAAAAGCGCCCCGAAGGGCGCTTTTTTTATGGCAAGTCAGGCTTAGAAGTTCTCCGCCTGGGGAACGTGGCAGGCCTTGCACTGGTAGTACTGACCGTCAACCTGGCGGCCCTCGAAATGGTTCTGGGCCATCTTGTGCTGACCGCCCCGGTGACAGTTGATGCAACCGTTCTTGTCCAGGGTGATCGGGTAATCCACCTTATGGGGGATCACCGGCGGCTGAGCCAGAACCGAGCGCTCCAAGGAAACACCCTTCTCCGGGTAGGCCGGCATCGGGGCCACCGAGGAGGTTGCCGCTACCGGTACCTCACCCCGCATGGAGTTAGGTGCCGGCTCCGCCAGTTCACCACCGGACTGACACGCCGTCAGGGCGGCCACCAGGGGGATCAAAAACAGGATCTTTTTCATGGTGTGCTCCTTAGGCCTTGGTCACTTTCACCGGGGTCTTCTTAAAGTCGGTCTCTTTCGAGATCGGATCCGTCGCATCCAGGATCAGCTTGTTCACCAACTGACTGGAGTCGAAGAAGGCCATGAACACCACCCCTCTCGGCATGGTATTGCGGTTATTGGTGCTGACCCGGGTCCGCACCTCCCCGCGGCGGTTGGAGACGATCACCTCATCCCCCTCCACCAGGCCACGCTCGGCGGCGTCCTCGGCGTTCATCACCACCTGGGCATGGGGAACTGCCTTGCGTAGCTCTGGAACCCGGGCCGTCATGGTGCCGGTGTGCCAATGCTCCAGGACCCGGCCGGTGCACATCCAGAGGTCGTGCTCCTCATCCGGGCTCTCCGCCGGGCCCTCATAGTCGTTGGCGATGATCATCGCCTTGCCATCCGGCTTGCCGTAGAACTGGAAACCGGTGCCGGCCTCGACGTAAGGGTCCAGCCCTTCGCGGAAGCGCCACAGGGTCTCCTTGCCATTCACCACCGGCCACACCAGGCCCTCTCCGAAGTAGGCTTCGAAGTCGCCCAGGTCGTGGTGATGACCGCGGGTGAAACCGGCGTACTCCTCGAACAAGCCTTTCTGCACGTAGTAACCAAAGGCCTGGTTTTCATCGTTGTAGAGGCCTTTGCACTGGCGGCTCGGGTACTTGTTGATCTCCCCATTAGCGAACATCACCTCGTACAGACTCTTGCCGCGGTACTGCGGTGCCTTGGCCAGCAACTCTTCGGGCCAGACATCCTCCATCATGAAACGCTGGGAGAACTCCATCACCTGGCGCAGATCGGAGCGGGCTCCGGGCACAGGCTTCACCATCTGGTGCCAGTACTGCCCACGACGCTCACCATTGCCGTAGCCTCCCTCCTTCTCAACCCACATGGCGGTGGGCAAGACCAGATCCGCCATGGAGGCAGTGACCGTCATGTAGGCGTCGGAGACGGTGATGAAGTTGTCCGGGTTGGTAAAGCCCGGCAGGGCTTCCTCGTTGATGTTGGGCCCCGCCTGCAGGTTGTTGGTGCACTGGGTCCAGTAGCAGTTCATCACCCCGTCCTTGAGCATCCGGTTGTGCAAAACCGCATGGAAGCCCGGTTTTGCAGGGATGGTGCCGCTCGGTACCTGCCAACGCTGTTCGGTGGCGCTGCGGTGCGCCTCGTTCATCACCACCATGTCCGCAGGCAGTCGGTGGGCAAAGGTGCCCACTTCCCGGGCAGTACCACAGGCGGAGGGTTGGCCGGTGAGGGAGAAGGGACTGTTACCCGGCTCGGAGATCTTGCCGGTCAGCAGGTGCAGGTTGTAGATGGAGTTGTTTGCCCAGACACCGCGCACGTGCTGGTTGGCCCCCATGCACCAGAGGCTCATCACCTTGCGCTTAGGATCCGCGTACTGCTTGGCCAATTGAACCAGCGCCTCGGCCGGTACGCCGGACTGCTCAACGGTGTACTCCAGGCTGAACTTCTCCAGGAACTTGGCGTACTGGTCAAAGTCGATGGCCGACATCTTGCCGGACCCCGGATTCTTGGCCGCCTGCTCCCGCGGGTCTTCCGGCCGCAGGCCATAACCGATGTCCCCCTCGGCCATGGCGAACTTGGTGTGCTTGTTCACAAACTCCCAGTTCACCGCATCGTTCTGGATGATGTAGTTGGCGATGAAGTTCAGCACGATCAGGTCGCTGTGCGGTTTGAATACCAACCCGTTGTCCGCCACTTCAAAGCTGCGGTTTTGGAAGGTAGAGAGCACATGGACTTCACAGCCGGGGTGGGAGAGGCGACGGTCTGTAATCCGGTTCCACAGCACCGGGTGGGCCTCGGCGGCGTTGGAGCCCCAAAGGACAAAGGTGTCAGCGTAATCGATGTCGTCGTAACACCCCATAGGCTCATCGATGCCAAAGGCACGCAGGAAGGCCACCACGGCGGAAGCCATGCAGTGGCGCGCGTTCGGGTCGATGTTGTTGGAGCGGAAGCCCGCTTTCATCAGCTTGGCGGCGGCGTAGCCCTCCCACACCGTCCACTGGCCGGAACCGAACATGCCAACCGAGGTGGGCCCTTTGGCTTTCAGACTGGCTTTCCAGCGCTTGGCCATCTCGTCGTAGGCCCGGTCCCAGCTTACTGGCGTCAACTCACCCTCTTTGTGGTATTCGCCATTTTTCATTCTCAGCAGCGGGGTGCTCAGACGCCCTTCGCCGTACATCACCTTGGAGAGCATGGAGCCCTTCACACAGGCCATGCCTTTGTTGACCGGGCTATCCGGGTTGCCCTTGGTGGCAACCACCTTGTTATCCCGGGTGCCCACCAAGATGCTGCAGCCTACGCCACAAAAGCGACAGGGCGCCTTATCCCAGTGGATGTCATCGGGCCCCTCGGCGGCCTGCACCAGCTTGGTCGGCAGGGCCGCGCCGGCGGCAGTCGCCGCTGCCAGTGCCGCATTGGCTTTAATAAAGTGTCGGCGATCCAGTTTCATCCGTTTGTATTCCCCAGTTCGTCCAGGCCTTCTACCCGGTGGTAGGTCAAAGAAGCAGACAGCACACCGGAGAGCAGCGACAGGGCATGCATTCCGGTTTGCAGTTCGGCTCGGTTGTTCTGCTCCAGGGTCACCACCAGCTTTCCCTCCTCGGTGGCGGCATGTACTTCGGCACCGGCCATCTCATCGATGGCAGCCCGCACGGACGCTACCGCCTCGTCGCGGCAGTGCACCACCAAAGCGGCAATGTGATATTCGTTTGACACAAGGTTCTCCTATCGCGGAACGATCATCGTCATCATAGAAGTGAGGCAAAATCAGAAATATACCGGGAAGGGAGGAATGTGCGAGAACGCGGACGGGATCTCAATATGGGTACCGAAATGGAAAAGGATTTACTGTTAGCGCAATGCGTTAAGGGCCGTACTTCACCCTAATGCTGATGGCGTTCAGTCGATCACATCGACACATACTTTCGGCCGTCAAGGGCGGCTGCCGGACATCTTGGGCCCGTCAACGAAGAGCCGTGCACCGCAGTGACTACCGTTGCGCCACTGCCCCCGGCAGGGCATAGCCGGCCTGGGCCAAACGACGCTCCTGCTGAAGCAGGAAGGTCATCAGGGCCCGGGCGGCCTCCGGTTCACGGGTACGCTTTAGGATCACCCCCTGCTGCTCCAGACTGTCATACCAACTGGTGGGAACCGGCCAGTACTGCGCCGGCGGCACCCCGCGTGCCTTCAGCAGCGAGAGGGCCACCAGGCCACCGGGCACATTGCCACTGTCGATAAACTGGTACGCCTGGGACACGCTGTTACCCCGCAGTAACTTGCCCTTGAGTCTCTCGGTCATCCCCAGACGGCGCAACACCGACTCGGCCGCCGCACCGTAAGGGGCCAGCCGGGGATTGGCGATGGCCAGTCGTCCATGCCACTGGCGCAGCCTAAGCTCACTGGCCGGGAGCTGGCGATCCCAGAACGCCAGCACACCGATGGCGTAGGTGGTTCGGGAGCCCGGCACTGTCAGTCCCATCTGCTCCAGCCGTTGGGGGCGGGTTGCGTCGGCGGAGAGGAAAAGATCATAAGGCGCCCCATGGACAATCTGGGTAAAGAGGGCACCGCTGGCACCGCTGGCGATCCTTACCTCCACCCCGGACTGCCGCTCAAACTCCACCGCCAGATGCTCAAACAGGGGATGGAAGTTGGCGGCCACCGCCACCCGAAGTTCGGCAGCATCTGCAGCGCCCAGGCGCATCAGCAATACCAGCAACAGTGCGCAAGCTGGCAGTCGCGGTCGGCCGGCTAGACCCACTGAGCAGCGACCGGGTCGACTTGGCCAGCGAAGATCACTCAGCGGCCTCCGCCACGGTCTGTTGGGGCACATGGCACTGCTTGCACAGGTAGTAAGTATTTTTCAGTCCCCCCTCCTCGTCCAAGTGGGAGCTATGGGTCGGCGTCGCCTTCATCATCTTGGCGCGCTTGGGATCATGGCAGCCGGTGCAACCATTGCGCGCTGTGGTGATGGGGTAGGTGGGCTTATGGGGAATAAGCGGGGGCTGGTGGGCCAAGGAGCGCGGCAGCGCCTTGCCCTTATCAGGGTACTCCGCCATCTCGGGCGGCGGAGCACTGTCGGAAACGGGGGTTGCCCCGCGCAGGGACTGGGGCAGATCGCCGGCCCAAACCAAGCCGGAGATCAGGAGCAGCCCGAGGGCTGCCGGTGTGACATGTTTCATAACCGCCTCCTCAGGCTTTGCGGATATTGACCGCACACTTCTTGTAGTCGGTCTCTTTAGAGAGGGGGTCCGTCGCATCCAGCATCAGCTTGTTGACCATCTGGCTGGCATCGAAGAACGGCATGAAGGTCAGCCCTTTAGGCGGCTTATTACGACCTTCGGTTTCCACCCGGGTCTGGAGACTGCCACGACGACTGGTCACCACCACCGCATCACCGCGCTTGAGGCCCCGGACCTCGGCATCCTCAGGATGCATGTAGAGCTTGGCATGGGGGTAGGCGTTGTGCAGTTCAGGAACCCGGTTGGTCATGGTTCCGGTATGCCAGTGCTCCAGCACCCGCCCAGTGCTGAACCAGAGATCAAACTCCTTGTCCGGGCTCTCCGCCGGCGGTTCATAGGGGCTGGCGATCACCACCGCCTTGCCATCCGGATTACCGTAGAAGTCGAATCCATCCCCCTTGGCATAGGGGTCTCGGCCGACCTTGAAGCGCCACCGGGTCTCCTCGCCATTGACCACGGGCCAGCGTTTTCCCCGGTTGGTGTGGTAGGTATCAAAGCTGTCCAGGTCATGGCCGTGGCCCCGACCAAAGGTGGCATACTCCTCGAACAGCCCCTTCTGGACGTAGAAACCGAAGGCGTCCGCCTCATCGTTGAGGGGGGACTTGCAGTCCGAACGGGGAAACTTGTCCACCGTGCCGTTGGCAAAAAGCACCTCGAACAGCGTCTTGCCTCTGAGTTTCGGAGCCTTCGCCAGCAAGGCTTCCGGCCATACCTCCTCTACGGTAAAACGCTTAGAGAACATCATCAGCTGCCACAGATCGGAGTGGGACTCACCCGGTGCCTTCACCATCTGATGCCAGAGGTGAGTACGCCGTTCCGAATTACCGAACGCGCCCTCCTTCTCCACCCACATCGCGGTGGGCAGAACCAGGTCCGCCACTGTCGCCGTCACCGTCATGTAGGGATCGGACACCACCAGGAAGGTTTCAGGATTCAGGTAGCCCGGCAGCACCTCCTCGTTGGTGTTGGGCCCCGCCTGCAGGTTGTTGGTGCACTGGGTCCAGTAGCAGTTCATCACCCCATCTTTAAGCTTGCGGCAGTGCTCCACCGCATGGAACCCGGGCTTGGCGGGAATGGTGCCCTCCGGCACGCCCCAGCGCTTCTCGACCTTGTCCCGGTGCTTATCATTGGTCACCACCATGTCCGCGGGCAATCGGTGGCAGAAGGTTCCCACCTCCCGGGCAGTACCACAGGCTGCCGGTTGACCGGTGAGCGAGAAGGGACTGTTGCCCGGTTCGGAGATCTTGCCGGTCAGCAGGTGCAGGTTATAAACCGAGTTGTTGGCCCAGACCCCGCGCACATGCTGGTTGAAGCCCATGCACCACAGGCTCATCACCTTGGTATCGGGGTCGGCGTAGGCCTTGGCCAGGGTTTCCAGCTGCGCTACCGGCACCCCCGAGGCTTCCGAGGCTCGCTCCAGGGTGTATTCGGCGATGTAGCGCTTGTACTGGTCAAAATCCATCCCTTTCATCGCCCCGGAACCGGCATTCTTCGCCGCTTTTTCCCGGGGGTCCTCCGCCCTCAGGCCATAACCGATGTCTGGTGTCGCCTCGGCGAAGCGAACATGCTTTTTCACGAACTCGGTGTTTACCGCATCGTTCTGGATGATGTAATTGGCGATCGCGTTGAGGATCATCAGGTCCGACTGAGGTGCCATCACCATGGCGTTGTCCGCCAGGTCAAAGCTGCGATTCTGGTAAGTGGAGAGGACATGCACCTGGCAGCCCTCGTGGGAGAGCCGACGCGCAGTGAGGCGATCCCAAAGAATGGGATGCATCTCCGCCGCGTTGGATCCCCAGAGCACAAAGGCGTCAGCGTGCTCGAAATCGTCGTAACACCCCATCGGCTCATCAATGCCGAAGGCGCGCATAAAGCCCACCACCGCCGATGCCATACAGTGACGGGCGTTAGGCTCTAGGTTGTTGGAGCGGAATCCCGCCTTCATCAACTTCTGTGCAGCGTAACCCTCCCAGATGGTCCATTGACCGGAGCCAAACATGCCCACCGAGGTGGGACCCTTGGTCTTGAGACTGGCTTTCCACTTTTCCGCCATGATATCGAAGGCCTGGTCCCAACTGATGGGGGTCAGTTCACCACTCTTATCGTACTTCCCGTTTTTCATCCGCAGCAGCGGCCGGGTGATGCGCCCCTCCCCGTACATGATTTTGGCCAGGTAGTACCCCTTGACGCAGTTCTTTCCCTGATTGACCGGACTTTCAGGGTCCCCCTGGGTCGCCATCACCTTGCCACCCTGGGTGCCCACCAGCACCGAGCAGCCAACACCGCAGAAACGGCAGGGCGCCTTCTGCCAATTGAGATCCGGGCCAGATTGCGCCGCCCGCACCAGAGCAGCCGGCAGGGTCGCCCCGGCAACAGAAGCCGCGGCCAGGGCAGCCTTGGCTTTGAGAAAACTTCGACGTGAGACTTTCATGACAACAAATCCTCGCTCAGGTGAGCCACCTGCTGATACACCAAAACGGTACTGAGCACCCCATCCAGGGCCCCGATGGCCGCCACCTTGTCTTCGGCGGTACGACTGTCGGCGGACTCCAGGGTGACAACCAACTTGTGTTCGGCGGTATGGGCGTGGATCTCGGCCCCTTCAATGGCCGAGATGCCCGCTCGCGCCAGGGCCTGGCCGCTGGGGTGCACCTGCACCACCAGGCTGCTGATGTGATATTGAGAGGCCATGACGCCCTCGCAAGAAGAGATGGGTCTTAAGAAGATAGTTCAGTGAGCACTTTGGTCACTGCAGGAAGCGATTGGGGTAGCATTTTTAGCTCTACAGGAAGACGACGTCGTGGCCTGAAAAGGCACAACTCCCTCGCAAGGTCTGGAATCAACCCCGTCATGGGCTATGCCTAGAAGAGACCATGTCCACCGAAGCGGAGGGGGGAGATGAAGATAACGGCCGCCGAGCAAACCCAGGCCCGTGAACTGGCCTTTCTGATCAATCTTGCCGGCGAGGGGATCCCGGAATACCTGTGGAGCGCATTGGCCGAAGCGGGTGAAAGCCCGCTGGATGTCGGCGCTCGGCGGGCCGCGCGGGAGGAGGGCGGCTTCAGCTACCACAACGCCAGGGTTTGCCTCGACGACAGTGGCGAGCTGATGGGGATGGTGATCGCCTACCGGCAGCCCGACCCCTATGATCTGGACGCTCTGTCCGAGTACCCCGACATCGTGCGGCCACTGGTGCAACTTGAGGCGGAAGCGCCCGGTAGCTGGTACATCAACGCCATCGCCACCGACGCCCGTTTTCGCGGCCAGGGAGTGGCCACAGCCCTGATGAAGGACACAGAAGGATCCGCCCGGGAAGCCGGCTGTCGCCAAATGAGCCTGATCGTCGCCTCACAAAACCGTGGGGCCAGGCGACTGTATGAACAGCTGGGCTACCGGGGCACGCACGCCCGTCCCGTAGTCCCCTATCCCGGCAGCCCCCATGGCGGTGACTGGGTGCTGATGCTCAAACCCCTTTGACCCTCCGAGGCAGCAAAAAGCAAAACGGCACCCTTAGGGTGCCGTTGTTCACTGGCGTAAAGCCCTTGCGGCCTGCCAGATCAGTGTCAGCGTCGGGCCTCTGCCATTACCTGGGCCAGCGCAGCCAGGCAGAGGGTGACGTTTTCCTCCCGGGCAGCATACCCCATCAAGCCGATACGCCAGGCTTTGCCCGCCAGGTCTCCGAGGCCGGCCCCGATCTCAAGGTTAAACCGGTTAAGCAGTGCAGCGCGCACGGCAGCGTCGTCGATCCCCTCGGGAATATGGACGGTGTTGAGTTGAGGCAAGCGATGCGCCTCCTCCACCACGAACTTCAAACCCAGAGTATCCAGCCCCGCTTTGAGTTTCTCGTGCATGGCACGGTGGCGGGCCCAGGCGTTTTCCAGCCCCTCCTCTTTAAGCAGCCGCAGCGACTCGTGCAGGGCATAAAGGCTGTTCACCGGGGCGGTGTGGTGGTAACTGCGCTTGCCGGTGCCAGCCCAGTAACCCATCACCAGGGTCTGATCCAGGAACCAGCTCGGTACCGGTGTCTGCCGCGCTTCCAGCTTGGCAACCGCCCGGGGCGAGAAGGAGACCGGTGACAGCCCCGGCACACAGGAGAGGCACTTCTGACTGCCTGAGTAGATGGCGTCGATCCCCCACTCATCCACTTTCAGCTCCACCCCACCCAGAGAGGTGACAGCATCGACGATGCTCAGCACCTCGTGCTCCTGGGCCAGCGCACAGAGAGCCTGGGCATCGGAGAGTGCGCCGGTGGAGGTTTCCGCATGGACAAACGCCAGGAACTTGGCATCCGGATGGCGATTGAGCGCGTCCGCTACCTTGTCGACGGAAACCGGCGCGCCCCAGGCATCATCCACCACCACGGCCTCACCGCCGACCCGCACCACGTTCTGGCGCATTCGCTCGCCAAACACACCGTTGCGGCACACGATCACCTTGTCCCCGGGTTCTACCAGGTTGACGAAGCAGGTCTCCATGCCGGCGCTGCCGGGAGCGGAGACGGCGATGGTGAAGGGGTTTTCGGTCTGAAAGGCATACTGGATCAATGCCTTGACCTCATCCATCATCGCCACAAACTGGGGATCCAGGTGGCCCACGGTGGGTTTGGCCAGGGCTTGCAGCACCTGGGGATGGACATCAGAGGGACCCGGCCCCATCAGGGTTCGCGGGGTGGGGTGAAAGGGGGCAATGCTCATGTAGGCTCCTGCGCACTCGAATAACGAAATACCGTCCCCGAAGGTATCACAGATGGTGCAATGCAAAAAAAACAGCCGGACTCAATGTGATTCGGCCGGTTTCCAGGAGATGACGCTGACGGCTCAGCGGGTCGCCGCCAGCAGTTCCGCCTCCGCCTCGTTGTCGATGCGGGCCGCGAACAGGCTGTACATCACGGGCACCACGAACAGGGTGAACAGGGTACCGACAGAGAGCCCGACGGTGATCACCAGGCCGATGTTGAATCGGGATACCGCGCCGGCACCATCCGCCAGCACCAGTGGCATCACCCCCAGTACCATGGCGGCAGTAGTCATCAGGATGGGACGCAGGCGCAGCGCCGCCGACTCCACCACCGCCTCAGCCCGCTCCCGTCCCCGGCGTTGCAGCTGGTTGGCAAACTCAACGATCAGGATCCCGTGCTTGGAGATCAAGCCCACCAGGGTGATCAATCCCACCTGGGTGTAGATGTTGAGAGTCGCCGCGCCGAGGAACAGCGGGATCATGGCGCCGAAGATCGACAGCGGCACCGTCACCAGCACCACAACAGGGTCGCGCCAGCTTTCAAACTGCGCCGCCAGCACCAGGAAGATCACCAGCAGGGCCAGGGCAAAGGTGACGTACAGGGCACTGCCCTCCTGCTCAAACTGGCGACTCTGGCCAGCGAAGTCATAGGCAAACCCCTGGGGGGCGATCTCCGCCAGCGCGTCCCGCAGAAAGGCGTGGGCGTCCGCTACGGTCACGGCACCGGGCACCGGCATCGCCTCAATGGTGGCAGCATTGAGCTGCTGGAACTGCGTCAACGCATTGGGGATCACCTCATTGCTGACAGTCACCAGGGTGGAGAGCGGCACCTGGGCGCCGCTGTCGGTACGGACGTAGAGGTTGGCGATATTGTCCCGGGTCATGCGGAACTGCGCATTGGCCTGGGGGATCACCTCATAGCTGCGGCCGGAGATGTCGAAATAGTTGGTGCGGAAATCCCCAAGCTGGGTCGCCAGGGCAACGCCGATGGTCCGCATCGACACCCCGAGCTGGCCTGCCTTCTGTCGGTCGATCTGGATATGCACCTGGGGCTTGTTCATCTTCAGGGTGTTATTCACGACGATAAACTTACCGGATTCTCGGGCCCGCTGGGTCAGCTCCGCCGCCACCTGATACAGGGTGGCGTGATCCGCCGTGGAGGTGATCACGAAGGCGATGGGCAAACCGGAGGGCGCACCGGGCAGCGCCGGCGGGTTAACCGAGAAGACGTTCATGCCCGGGATCTTTTTCACCATCGCCTGCAACTCAGGCTGGATCGCCATCTGGGTGCGCTCACGCTCACTCCAGGGCTTGAGTACCAGGCCCCCCATAAACTGACTCTCCGCCGGATAGCCGGCAAACATGAAAGTTTGCTGATACTCCGGGAAGCTTTCCGCGATCTGCTGGAACTGCTTGGCGTACTCGAAGCTGTAATTCACGTTGGCGTTGTCCGGCCCCATGGCGATGTTGAAGATAAAGCCCTGATCTTCATCCGGCGCCAGCTCGGAACGGGTCAGCATGAACATCGCGGCGATGGCCAGAAGCAGCAGCGGCACCGACGCCAGGATGGGGCCCCGGTAGCCATGCACCACCTGGCCAAGCAGGGACTGATAGCCCTCCTTGAGACGGCCAAAATGGTGGTCGAGCCAGCGCACGAAACGCCCCTCCAGCGCCTGCTTGTTGAGCAGTTTGGCGCACATCACCGGCGACAGGGTCAGGGCGATGAAACCGGAGATCAGCACCGCACCCGCCAGGGTAAAGGCAAACTCGGTAAACAGACTACCGGTCAAGCCCCCCATGAAGCCAATGGGGGCGTACACCGCCGCCAGGGTAAGGGTCATGGCGATCACCGGCAGGGCGATCTCCCGGGCGCCGATCACCGCGGCCCGCACCGGCGACAGCCCCTCCTCCAGGTGGCGATGGACGTTCTCCACCACCACGATGGCGTCATCCACTACCAGCGAGATGGCCATCACCATCGCCAGCAGGGTCAGCAGGTTCAGTGAGAACCCCAGCCCCAGCATGAAGAGGCAGACACCGATCAGCGACAACGGCACAG
Source organism: Ferrimonas gelatinilytica (assembly GCF_039544205.1). NCBI lineage: Bacteria > Pseudomonadati > Pseudomonadota > Gammaproteobacteria > Alteromonadales > Ferrimonadaceae > Ferrimonas > Ferrimonas gelatinilytica. The sequence continues at coordinate 84,898 of NZ_BAABLF010000004.1, forward strand.
TGACGATGGGGATCAAAACCGAGCGCAGTGATCCCAAAAACAGGAACACCACCAGAATCACAATGAGGACGGCTTCCACCAGGGTCATCAACACCTCATTGATGGACTCGTCGATGTACTCAGTGGAGTCGTGGGCGAGGATCTGCTGCATCCCCGGCGGCAGGTTGCGCTCGATCTGCGGCAGCACCTGACGTACCCCGTGGGAGACCTCCAGCGGGTTGGCATCCGGGGTGGTATTGATACCGATGTAGACCGCTTGCTGGCCTTTGAACACCACCTTAACCTTGTCGGACTGGGCGGCCAGCTCGATGCGGGCGATGTCCCGCAACTTCACCACACGCTGGCCATCGCTTTTCACCGTGATGTTGCCAAAGGCGTCCTCGTCCTGCAGCGAGGTCGAGGCCCGTACCGTGGTCACCGTCAGGCTGTCACGCACTTCACCGGCGGCGGACTGGAAGTTGTTGGCCCGCAGCGCCTGATTGACCTCGTCGGTGCCGACGCCAAAGGCGCGCATCCGCACCGGATCCAGCCAGATACGCATGGAGAACTGTTGGTCGCCAAGCAGCTGCGCCTCGGCTACGCCTGCCACCTCGGTCAGCTTGGGCTGCACCACCCGGCGCAGGTAGTCGGAGATCTGTACCCCGGACATCTGCTCGTTGACGTAAGCCAGGTACATGATGGAATCGCCGCCGGCGGTGGCCTTGGCGATCACCGGATCGTTGATCTCCGAAGGCAGCTGACCCTGCACCTTATTGAGCTTGGTGAGGATCTCCGCCATAGCGGCGTTGGCATCCACCCCCAACTGCAGGTAGACCTCGATCTGGCTCAGCCCGGCCCGGGAGCTGGACTTGATGTAGTCGATCCCCTCGGTGGAGGCGATCGCCTCCTGGATCGGGGTGGTGACAAACCCCTGCACCAGTTCGGCGTTGGCCCCGGGATAGGCGGTGGTCACATTAACCTGGCCAATCTCCATGTCCGGGTACTGCCGCACCTGAAGATCCAGCAGTGCCCGAACCCCGAATACCAGCAGCAGCAGGTTCAGCACCACCGCGAGGACAGGGCGGCGAATAAAGATGTCAGTAAACATGGCGCCGCCTTAACCTTGCGTCTCGGCAGCCAGCTGCACCGGCGCCTCATGATCCAGCTTGAGTGTACCGGCACTGATCACCTGCTCCCCCGCCTCCACGCCGGAGAGGATGGCAACCCCATCCCCGCGCTGCTCACCCAGCTCCACGTAGCGACGATAGGCACGCAACTGGCCCGCCTCATCCTCCTGCACCACGAAGACCGCATCCCCAAAGGGGCTGTAGGTAATCGCCGTGGAGGGCAGGACCACGGGCTCGATGGTGTCGCGCATCAGCAAACGGATCTCGGCATACATGCCGGGCCGCAGCCGCCCATCGGCATTGGGAACCTCCGCCCGGATGGCGATGTTACGGGTATTCTCATCCACCTTGGCTTCCAACGCGGCCACTTTGCCCGTGAAAGCCACCCCGGGGTAGGCACTGTTGTGAAAAATCACCTCCTGGCCGACATAGAGCGCCGGCAGGTGCTGTTCCGGCACGGAGAAGTCGGCATAGAGGCTGGAGAGATCCTGCAAACTCACTATGGTATCCCCCGCCTTGAGATACTGCCCCAGATCCACCTGGCGGATCCCCAGCTGACCGGAAAATGGCGCCACCAGGGTCTTTTTGGCGATATTCGCCCGGGTCTGGGCCACCGCCGCCTGAGCCACTTTCAGGTTGGCGCTGGACTCATCAAACTCGGTGGCAGAGACGTTACGGCGCTCGAAGAGGACCTTGATACGGTCATGCTTGATCTGCGCCAGTGACTCCTGGGCCAGCAGGCTGGTCAGGTTCGCCTGCTCAACGCTGTCATCCAGTTGCAGCAGCACCGTGCCCTTCTCCACCTTCTCACCACTGTTAAATGGCATCTTGGTGACGATACCCGCCACCTCGGTGGAGAGTTCAGTCCCTGCGATGGCGGTCAAGGTGCCGACGGTAGCGATCTGGGGGCGCCACCGCTCGGTGGTGGCGGTGATCGCCGACACCGTGGCCGGCGGCGGAGTAAAGTTGGAAAACCGCGCCATCCCTTCGCTGATCTGCCGGTACTTCAGTCCCGCCAGAACCGCCAGTACCAGCAATACGCCGCCGATAACGAGAACGCTTCGCTTGAACATGAGTGACTTCCTAATTCGATGATGCTGCAGGGTCAGCTAGAGTAAAGAGTCTATCGCCGGGCGCAATTTCGCCCAGCATTGGATTTGTAACAGGCTGTTTTAAAATTAAAACACCCCAAAGCTGTCGATTCACTGAACCGACAGCTTTGGGGTCCGCTACCCGCGCAGGAAGAAGCGGTAGGCGGCACTGTCGGTAACATCACGACAGTCCATGTTGAGGCTGGCCAGACGAGTATCGAGATCGGACAGCTCCGCCTCCTCCACCTCGAGTCCCAGCAGCACCCGGCCATTGGCGGCACCGTGGTTGCGGTAGTGAAACAGGGAGATGTTCCATCGATCCCCGAGGTCGGTCAGGAAGCGCTCCAGTGCTCCGGGGCACTCCGGGAATACCAGCTGGTAGAGCCGCTCCGACAGGGGCTCCGGTGGCAAGCCACCCACCATGTAACGCACATGCAGTTTGGCGGTCTCGTCCTCGGACAGGTCCTGGTGGGGGTAACCGGCCTCGGCGAGGGCGTTGCAGATCCCGGTCAACTCATCGTGCTGCTTGAGCCGGATCCCCACGAAGACGTTAGCCCTGTCGCGGCCGCTGAGGCGGTAGTTGAACTCGGTGATGCTGCGCTGACCCAACAGGCGGCAGAACTGCAGGAAGGCCCCCTGGCGTTCGGGGATGGTCACCGCCAGCACGGCCTCCTTGCCCTCACCCAACTCGCAGCGCTCGGAGACGTAGCGCAGGGTGTGGAAGTTGATGTTGGCACCGGAGAGGATCGCCGCCAACTGGGTCTGGCCCGAGAGACTTTCCCGCTGATCCTCCCGCTGGCAGTAACGCTTCAGGCCCGCCAGCGACAGCGCACCGGCCGGCTCGGCGATGGCCCGGGTGTCCTCGTAGATATCCTGCACCGCGGCACAGATCTCATCGGAGCTGACAGTAATCACCTCATCCACGCAGTGACGCGCCAGCTCGAAGGGCGCCCGGCCGATCCGCTTCACCGCCACCCCGTCGGCAAACAAACCGACCCGGGACAGGTCCACGGGCCGACCCGCCTGCAACGCCGCCTTAAGGCAGGCGGCGTCCTCCGGCTCCACGCCGATCACCCGGATCTCCGGTGCCAGCGCTTTGAGGTAAGCCCCGATCCCGGCGATCAGGCCGCCGCCCCCCACGGGGACGAAGACCGCATCCAGCTCCCGACGCTGCTGCAACAGCTCCATCCCCACGGTGCCCTGCCCGGCGATCACTGCGGCATCGTCGAAGGGAGGCACCAGGGTGAGCCCCTCCCGCTCGGCCAGCCGCATCGCTTCGCCGTAGGCGTCATCGAAGGCATTGCCGAACAGCACCACCTCGCCGCCATGACGACGCACCGACTGCACCTTGATCTCCGGTGTGGTGGTGGGCATCACGATCACCGAGCGGATCCCGCTGCGTGTGGCCGCCAGCGCCACCCCCTGGGCATGGTTACCCGCAGAAGCGGCCACCACGCCGGCGGCCCGCTGGGCCGGGGTCAAGCTGTGGATCTTGTTGAACGCGCCGCGCAGCTTGAAGGAGTGCACCGGCTGCTGATCTTCCCGCTTAAGCCAAACCTGGCAGCCGAGCCGGGCGGACAGCTTGCCCATCGCACAAAGCTCCGTCTGTCGCGCCACCTCGTACACCGGAGCCATCAGGATCTCGCGCAGCGTGGCCTGGACCAGGGCCTCTCCCCCGGGATGCTCGTCACCGGTGCCGTTCACCCTATCCTCTTTGCCAGCTGCCACCATACCTACTCCTCCAACAGGGCCCGGTTACGCACCGCCCCAAGATCCGCACTGGTGGCCAGATGGGCATAGGCCTTGAGCGCCAGGGAGACCTGGCGCTGACGATCCGGTTTGAAACGACACTGCTGTCTTCGGGCCGCCAGTTCTGCCTCCGACACCTCCAACACCACGCCCCGGCCGGGGATGTCGATGGCGATGGGATCCCCATCCTGTACCAGGGCGATGGGGCCCCCTGAGGCAGCCTCCGGCGACACGTGGCCGATGGAGAGTCCACTGGTGCCGCCGGAGAAACGGCCGTCGGTGATCAGGGCACAGGCTTGCCCCAGCCCCATCGATTTGAGGTAACTGGTGGGGTAGAGCATCTCCTGCATCCCCGGCCCCCCCTTGGGGCCCTCGTAGCGGATCACCACCACCTCACCGGCCTGAACCTCCCCATTGAGAATGCCATTCACCGCCGCATCCTGGCTGTCATAGACCCGGGCAGGACCGCGGAAGGTCAGGCAGCTGTCCGGTACCCCGGCGGTTTTCACCACGCAGCCGTCGGGAGCCAGGTTGCCACTGAGCACCGCCAGGCCACCATCGCGGCTGTAGGCATGGGCGATGTCGCGGATGCAGCCTTGCGCCCGATCCAGATCCAAGGTGTCCCAGCGGCAATCCTGCGAAAACGCACGGGTGGTGCGGATCCCCGCGGGACCGGCCCGGTAAAACTCGTGGGCCTGATCATTGCGGCACACGTCCCAACGGGAGAGCACCTCACCCAGGGAGTCGCCCCCCACATGGCCCACCCCGGTGTGCAGCAGCCCTCCCCGGGCCAGCTCGCCGAGCAGGGCCATCACGCCACCGGCGCGGTGCACATCCTCCATATGGTACTGGGGGGTGGCGGGCGCCACCTTGCAGAGGTTGGGTACCTCCCGGGAGAGGGCATCGATATCCGCCATGGTGAAGTCCACCTCCCCCTCCTGAGCCGCGGCCAGCAGGTGCAGGATGGTGTTGGTGGAGCCGCCCATGGCGATATCCAGAGACATGGCGTTCTGGAACGCCTCGCGGCTGGCGATGTTACGAGGCAGTACCGCCTCTTCGCCATCACGGTAGTAACGCTGAGTCAGGTCGACAATACGTCGTCCCGCCTCGAGGAACAGCTGCTCCCGGTCGGCGTGGGTGGCCAGCAGGGAGCCGTTGCCCGGCAGTGACAGTCCCAGGGCTTCGGTGAGGCAGTTCATCGAGTTGGCGGTAAACATGCCGGAGCAGGAACCGCAGGTGGGGCAGGCACTGCGCTCCACCTGCTCTGCCTGCGCATCCGAGACATTGGGGTCCGCTGCCTGCACCATGGCATCGATCAGGTCCAGCTTGATCACCTGGTCAGACAGCTTGGTCTTGCCCGCCTCCATCGGTCCACCGGAGACGAAGATCACCGGGATGTTGAGTCGCAGCGCCGCCATCAGCATCCCCGGGGTGATCTTGTCACAGTTGGAGATGCACACCAGGGCATCGGCGCAGTGGGCGTTGGTCATGTACTCCACCGAGTCAGCAATCAGCTCGCGGCTCGGCAGGGAGTAGAGCATGCCGCTGTGGCCCATGGCGATGCCGTCATCGACGGCGATGGTGTTGAACTCTTTCGCCACCCCCCCTGCCTCAACAATCGCCCCCGCCACCAGATCGCCCATATCCTTCAGGTGAACATGGCCCGGCACAAACTGGGTGTAGGAGTTGGCAATGGCGATGATCGGCTTACCAAAATCCTCGTCAGTCATGCCGGTGGCACGCCAGAGGGCACGGGCACCGGCCATGTTGCGGCCGGCGGTCGAGGTGCGGGAGCGGTAGTTGGGCATGGGAAGTCCTCAGAGTACGCTGGCTTGGGTGTGGGCGGCGAAGCTGCGCTGGTCATCCTTGCTGACCGGATCCAGCCAGCCCCACTTGTCCTCGGTGCTGCCATCAAACAGGCCGAAAAAGAGCGATTGCATCTGCTCAGTGATGGGGCCTCGGCGGCCGCTGCCCACGGTGATGCCATCGACACTGCGTACCGGGACAATCTCGGCGGCGGTGCCGGTCATGAAGATCTCGTCGGCCAGGTAAAGGGCTTCCCGAGCCAGGGCCTCCTCACGCACCTCCAGACCCGCATCCCGGGCCAAGGTGATGATGGAATCCCGGGTCAGTCCCGGCAGGATGGCGGCGGTGACCGGCGGGGTGATGAGCACACCGTTTTTGACCACGAACAGGTTCTCCCCCGCCCCTTCGGAGATATGGCCGTGGACATCCAGGGCGATCCCCTCTTTGTAGCCATGGCGCTTGGCTTCACCGGAGATCAGCTGGCTGGAGAGGTAGTTCCCCCCCGCCTTGGCCCCGGTGGGCATGGTGTTGGCAGCCAGGCGGTTCCAACTGGAGACGCAGACATCCACCCCGGACTCCGCGCTCCCCTCACCGAGGTAGGCATCCCAGGCGTAGGCGGCGATCATCAACTCTGCCTGACTGCCGGGCGGGACATTAACCCCCATCCCCACGAAACCGTAGAACGCCAGCGGGCGGATGTAGGCGGACTCCAGACCGTTCTGGCACACCGCATCGCGACACGCCTGCTTCACCTCCTCCAGCTCGTAGGGGATCGGCATACGGTAGATCTTGGCGGAGTCGTAAAGACGCTGGATATGGTCATGGAGACGGAACACGGCGGTCCCGCGGTTGGTCTTGTAGGCGCGGATCCCTTCAAACACCGACGAGCCGTAATGCAGTGCGTGGCTGAGAACGTGGACCTTGGCCTCGGCGAAAGGCACCATCTCGCCATTGAACCAGATGTATTGGGCTTGGATCACATTGATACTCCTTCATTTATGGTCAAGCCTGGGCCGCGGCCGAGGCGGTCACTGCCGGGATCAACCGACACTGAATACCGTCATATAATTTATTCGATGGACGTGTCAAATGGGCCCGGAAGCCGGTGCCGAAACCGGTCCTGATCCCGCGCTCCGCTCCCCTGGCCCCAGCCCCCTTTCCAGAGCCCGATCGCTTCCCATGCCGGGATCAAAAAGCCCCCCGGACCTCGGCGGTGCGGGGGGCTTGGAAACCTGGTCGCTAGCGGCGGCTGCCCTGCGCCAAGCTCCGACCCCCGCCGGTGATAATCACCAGCGCGGGCATCGAAATGGGTACTCGGGAGGGGGCATAAGGCGGCATCACTTCCACGTCCAGTCGGCGGTAAACGGCACCCGCCTTTGTACAATTTCTTTACAAGTACCACGACCCCAAGGGCAGTGCAAAGTTATATTGGCACCCATCCAAAATTTTATTTGTCACATTGGGTAGGGTCGCGCCGGGCGGTCTCCTCCGTTTCGCCAAGAGGCCGCAGTTGGCATCTACGGGTCGAATGGACGGCATAGTTGCCAATCTCCCTAACCTCATCCAATACTTTCAACTGTTTATGGTTCCACAAGGAGCGTGGAATGGCTGTGTCATGCGTCCTGAGCCGGGGACAACTCGGGGTCAGCGCCCCGCTGGTCACCGTTGAGACTCATCTGGGCGGTGGGTTACCCAGCTTCACCATCGTCGGATTGCCCGAGACCTCGGTGCGGGAAGCCCGGGAGCGGGTTCGGGCTGCCCTGCAAACCGCGGGGTTCGATTTCCCGCAACGCCGGATCACCATCAACCTGGCCCCGGCGGACCTGCCCAAGCAGGGGGGTCGCTTTGACCTGCCTATCGCCCTTGGGATCCTCGCCGCCTCCGGACAGATCCCCCTGGACGCCCTGCAGGAGGCCGAATTTTTCGGCGAGCTGGGCCTCAGTGGCGAACTTCGCGCCGTCTCCGGTTTACTGCCTGCACTGGTGGCCGGGGATCGAGCCGGCCATCGACTGTTTCTGCCCGCCGCTAACGCCGGTGAGGCCCGGTTGCTCGAGGGAGCCCAAACCCGTTGGGCGGCGACCCTGCCTGAACTGACCGCCGCCCTTCACGGTCAGACGGCTCTGCCGGAACTCCTGGCCGCTAACCCTCTCCCTGAACCCGAGCCTGTGACGGAACGGGATCTGGCCGATATCGTCGGCCAGGACCACGCCAAGCGGGCGCTGATGATCGCCGCCACCGGTGGACACCATCTACTGCTGGTGGGCCCCCCGGGAACCGGCAAGACCATGCTGGCCAGCCGTCTGGTAGACCTGCTACCTCCCCTGGAGCTGCCCCAGGCGCTGGAGGTGGCGGCCATCCACTCGGTCGCCGGGCTGCTGAGAGAGGGCTCCCGTTTCGCCCAGCGCCCCTACCGCGCTCCCCATCACTCCAGCTCTGCCGCCTCGCTGGTAGGGGGTGGCAGCGTGCCCCAGCCCGGCGAGATCTCCCTCGCCCACCTTGGGGTGCTGTTCCTGGATGAGCTGCCGGAGTTTTCCCGACCGGTGCTGGACAACCTGCGTGAGCCACTGGAATCCGGCCAGGTGGTTATCTCCCGGGCCAACGCCAAGCTCACCTTCCCCGCCCGCTTCCAGCTGGTGGCGGCGATGAATCCCTCCCCGAGCGGCGAGTTGGGGGAACAGAGCCGGGATACCCCGGACCAGGTCCGCCGCTACCTCTCCCGCCTCTCAGGCCCCCTGCTGGATCGTTTTGATCTCAGCATCGATGTGCCGCGACTTGCCGCCGGTCAACTTAGCCAGACCCACCGCAGCGGCCCGACCACGGCTGAGGCGCGGCAAGCGGTAGAGCGAGGCCAGGCGTGGGCACGCACCCGGCAGGCCTGCCTCAACCACCAACTGGCCGGCCATCAACTGGGCGAGGGGATCGGTATCCCCCGAGCAGTGTGCCAGTTCACCGAAACGGCAGTGGTCCGGCTCAACCTCTCGGTGCGGGCCTACCACAGGATTTTGCGGGTCGCCCGGACCATTGCCGATCTGGCCGAGGCCGACGAGGTGAGCAAAGCCCATGTCAGTGAAGCCCTGGGCTACCGCGCCATGGACAGACTTGTGGCACAACTGGGAGGTTCGGGTTAAAGTGGCGCAATGGCTGCGTCAAACTTCGGTTAAACGGTTGTCGGCCAGATGATAATGGAGATCAAATGCCGTATTTCAGGATCCTTCTGCTGTTACTCTTCACCTTTCCACTGAGCGCCAAAGAGCACCGACTGTTGATCAGCCAGGCGGCCAGTTGGCTGAGCGAAGAGAGTCGTGACGAGACCTCTCTTCAGGGGGCGCTGACGGGGCTGGAGTACCACTTCCGCTGGCACCAGGACTGGAGCCTGGTCACCGGCTACCAGTTTGGCCAGCTGGACGGCAGTTCGGTTAAGGAGTTGCCGGTGATGGTGGAGCGGAAGATCGCCCTGCCACGCCGCCACTCCCTCTACCTGCAAGGGGGCAACCAGTGGTTCTGGCAGAAGGGGGAGAAGGGGCTGGCACTGGCCTTTGCCGGCGGTTGGCAGTGGAAGGGCCGAAAGGGGGTGCTGACCCGCCTTGGCTATCAGCACAGCCAGCGACAGACCGAAGAGGAGCGCAGCGACTCCCGCCTCAATCTCGCCGTCGGCTGGGCCTTCTAACCCTTTTTTAAACAGGCACTTGCCCCCATAGGCAGCAACTCCTTAACATTGAAGCCAACACTCAAGTCGAGGAAAGTGCTCATGTTGTCGCTGTTTCGCGGTGTGGTGGCGTTATCCGGCTACGTCGCCAATACCCTGTTTTGCGCCCCTCTTGTCCTGCTGTTGGGCATGGTCAAACTCCTGCCCATCCCAACCCTTCGCCGGGGGTGCAGCATTCTGGTGGATGAGATCGCCACCTTCTGGATCAGCGTCAACAATCTCAATCAACGCCTGCTGAGCCGCACCCAGATGATCACCCATGCCCTGCCGCCGCTGAGCCCAAAGCAGTGGTACCTGGTGATCTCCAACCACCAGTCCTGGGTCGACATCCTCCTTCTGCAGCGCGTGTTTAACCGCAAGATCCCCTTCCTCAAGTTCTTCCTCAAGCGGGAGCTGATCTTCGTTCCGGTGCTGGGGCTGGCCTGGTGGGCACTGGACTTCCCCTTTATGCGCCGTTATAGCAAGGCCTTCCTGGCCAAGAATCCGCACCTAAGAGGCAGAGACCAGGCCACGACCCGAAAGGCGTGCGAGAAGTTTCACCATCAGCCGGTCAGCGTGATGAACTTCGTTGAGGGCACCCGTTTCACTCCGGTGAAGCAGCAACGCCAGGAGAGCCCCTTCCCGAACCTGCTCAAGCCCAAGGTCGGTGGCATCGCCCTGGCTCTGGACGCCATGGGGGGCAAACTGGATACCCTGTTGGATGTCACCATCCACTATCCCCATGGCATCCCGACCTTTTGGGACTACCTGTGCGGCCGCGTGCCCCGGGTGGAGGTGATGGTGGAGTCCCACAGTCTGACCGAGGTCAACCGGTGGAATTATCAAAAACGAGAGGAGAGGACGGTGTATCAAAGCTGGTTAAACCAGATTTGGCAGCAGAAAGCGGTTAAGCTTGCGTCCCTGACTCAATCCGGCCCCGACAGCCAACAGCCCGACTCCAAAGAGTAAGAGACGTTACGATGCCATTTTTGCCCGGACCCCTGAAAGCGGCCATCAATGCCATTCTGGCCACCGCCAACATCCTGTTTTGGGGATTGGTGATCCTGTTCCTGGCCACCTTTAAAGTATTGATCCCAGTGCCCGCTGCCCGTCGTCAGGTCACTCGGGCCTGCGACGCCTGCATGTCGGGCTGGGTTGCGATCAACCGTGGCATCCTGGGACTGACGACCCGGACCCAGTGGCGGATACGCGGTCTGGACCAGGCCCAACTCGACCGACAGGGGTGGTACCTGGTGCTGGCCAACCACCTCAGCTGGGCGGACATCTTCGTGGTCACGGCGGTGCTTCACAACCGGGTGCCGATGCTCAAGTTTTTCCTCAAACAGCAGCTGATCTACGTCCCTGTCATGGGTCTGGCCTGCTGGGCCGTGGATATGCCCTTCATGCGCCGCTACAGCAAGAGCCAATTGGCGAAAAACCCCAAACTCAAAGGGCGGGATATCGAGGTGACCCGGCGCAGCTGTGAGAAGTTCAAACACCTGCCCACCTGTGTCATCAACTTTGTCGAAGGGTCACGGCTCACTCCCGCCAAGCATCACCGCCAGCGCAGCCCCTTCCAGTACCTGATGAAGCCCAAAGCCGGCGGTATTGCCTTTGCCCTCAACACCCTGGGCGAACAGTTCGATCAGATCCTCGATGTGACCCTGGTCTACCCCGATGCACCGGAAAACATCATGTATGGCCTGCTGTCCGGTCGACTCAGTAGCATCGACGTGGCGGTGAAGACCCTGCCGATCTCTGAGGTTCCCCATGGCAACTACGACACCGACAAGGCGTTCCGGGTCGAGTTCCAGCATTGGCTCAACGGCCTTTGGCGAGAGAAGGACGCCACCATCACGGCGATCCTCAAGGAGCACGAGGCGGAGGCACCACTCTACCGCCAGCTGGCCCTGCCCTGAACCCATTCCAAAAGCGTTAACGGGGGCCACCATGGCCCCCTTTTTCTTTGCACGCCCTCATCTTGACTCGCCTAAGCAATCACCTGAGATTGTAGACAATCGCCCGAACCTCGCTCACTCCCGCGCTTGCGGTCACACCGTCCAAATATACCCGACTTATCGGTGCCATATTGTATGTGGAAGGGTTTCCATCTTGGGTGAAGCCTTAACGCAAAGGTTAACTCTTTGTTGACAATCCACCCTGTCGGGCGCAAAGTGCACAGCATTCGTTCACTATGAGCGCAGTGTCACAAGGAGCGTCATGGAGGCCAGACAGCCGACTCTTGCGGATCGCACCCTGACCCAGCTGCAACACGCCATCATTGGTGGTGAGCTGCGCCCGGGTAGCAAGATCAACGAGCAGGAGATCGCCACCCGCTTCGGCGTTAGCCGGGGCCCCCTTCGTGAGGCACTCCAGCGTCTCGAACAGCGCCGCCTGATCGAACGCATCCCCCATGTCGGCGCCCGAGTCGCCACCCTCACTGAAGCCCGGCTGAACGACCTCTACCAGGTTCGGGCCGAGCTGGAGTCCATGGCCTGCCGCCTCGCCGCCGGGCGCATCAAACCGGAGCAACTGGCTCAGCTGCACCAGTTGCTGGATCGCCAGGAAGCGGTCTTTTCCAGCCAGCCGGTCACCGAGTTCCAGGACGACATCGATTTCCACTACGGCATCATTCAAGCCAGTGGCAACCAAACCCTGATCGCCACCCTTACCGGCGATCTCTACCACCAACTGCAGATGTACCGCTATCAGTGCAGCAGCGGCCGCCGCCCCCTTGAGGCGCTGGCCCAGCACAGGGCCATTCTCGCCGCCATCGCCGACGGCGACGGTGAGATGGCAGCCCTGCTGATGCGGCGTCATATCGAAGCCGGCGCCCGCCACACACGGCAGGTATTACGGCAAAAAATGGAGGAATCTTCAGGATGAGTCAGACCACCACCCCAGGACAGCGCTTTCGCAGTGCCGTCGCCACCGCCAAGCCGCTGCAGATTGTCGGCACCGTTAACGCCTACTTCGCCCTGATGGCTGAGCGGGTTGGGCATCAGGCCCTCTACCTTTCCGGGGCCGGCGTGGCCAACGCCTCCTACGGCCTGCCGGATCTGGGCATGACCTCCCTCAACGATGTCCTGATCGATGCCGGTCGCATCACCTCGGCCACCGAGCTGCCACTGCTGGTGGACATCGATACCGGCTGGGGAGGCGCCTTTAACATCGCCCGCACCATCAAGGAGATGGAGAAAGTGGGCGTGGCCGCCGTGCACATCGAAGACCAGGTGGCGCAGAAGCGTTGTGGACACCGCCCCAACAAGGCGGTGGTCTCCATCGAGGAGATGTGTGACCGCATCAAGGCCGCCGTGGATGCCCGCACCGACGAAAGCTTTGTCATTATGGCCCGCACCGACGCCGTGGCCGGCGAGGGGATCCAGGCCGGCATCGAGCGCGCCCAGGCGTACCTGGAAGCGGGTGCCGACATGATCTTCGCCGAAGCCCTGACCGAGCTGGATCACTACCGCCAGTTCAAGGCGCAGGTGAACGCCCCTATCCTGGCCAACATGACCGAGTTCGGTAAGACCGAGCTGTTCAACAAGGAAGATCTGTTCGAGGCCGGCGCCGACATGGTGCTCTACCCCCTGGGGGCGTTCCGCGCCGCCAACGCCGCGGCCCTTGAGGTGTTTGAAGCGCTCAAGAACGACGGCCATCAGCGTAGCCAGGTCGCGAAGATGCAGACCCGTAAAGATCTGTACGACTTCCTCAACTACCACAGCTACGAAGATAAGCTCGATACCCTCTTTGCCCAGAACAAAGGCTGAGACGGCGGACGCCGCTCAACGACAATAAGGAGATTGTAAAATGACTAAACCTATTGGTGGTGCAGGCCTGCGAGGCCAGAGCGCCGGTGAAACCGCCCTCTGTACCGTCGGGAAATCCGGGACCGGCCTGACCTATCGCGGTTACGACATCGCGGAACTGGCGGACAAGGTCAGCTTCGAAGAGGTTGCCTATCTGCTGCTCAAGGGTGAGCTGCCCAACGCCGAGCAGTTGCAGGCCTACCGCACCAAGCTCAAGAGCCTCCGCGGCCTGCCCCAGGCGCTCAAGACCGTGCTCGAGCAGATCCCCGCCGATGCCCACCCGATGGACGTGATGCGCACCGGCTGCTCCATGCTGGGCAACCTGGAGACCGAAGCCGACTTCAGCGAGCAGGGCGACCGCACCGACCGTCTGCTGGCCGCCTTCCCCTCCATCATCTGCTACTGGTACCGCTACAGCCACGACGGCGTGCGGATCCACACCGAAACCGACGATGAGCAGATCGGCGCCCACTTCCTCCACCTGCTCCACGGCAAGGCGCCCTCCGAGCTGCACGCCAAGGTGATGGACGTCTCTTTGATCCTCTACGCCGAGCATGAGTTTAACGCCTCCACCTTCACCGCCCGGGTATGCGCCTCCACCTTGTCGGATCTGCACTCCTGCGTCACCGGTGCCATCGGCTCCCTGCGCGGCCCGCTGCACGGCGGTGCCAACGAGGCGGCGATGGAGCTGATCCAGGATATGAAGGATGAGCAGCACGCGGTGGCAGTGCTCAAGCAGAAGCTGGCCAACAAAGAGAAGATCATGGGCTTTGGTCATGCCATCTACCGTGAGTCCGATCCCCGCAACGCCATCATCAAGGGCTGGTCCCAGAAGCTGGCGGAAGAGTTTGGCGATGACCGTCTCTACAAGGTCTCCGTGGCCTGCGAGAGCCTGATGTGGGAGGAGAAGAAGCTGTTCTGCAACGCCGATTTCTTCCACGCCTCCGCCTACCACTACATGGGGATCCCCACCAAGCTGTTCACCCCGATCTTCGTCTGCTCCCGCCTCACCGGCTGGGCGGCACACGTCTTCGAACAGCGGGCCAACAACCGCATCATCCGCCCCAGCGCCGACTACACCGGCCCTGAGGCCCGCCCGGTTCCCGCCCTCGGCGAACGCTAAGGCCCCCGCCGCGGACGCACTCGTCGTCCGCGGCTCGCCCTACCTGTTTTGGGAGAGTTTTTCCTGATGAATACCCAATACCGCAAGCCCCTGCCCGGTACCGGACTGGACTACTTCGATACCCGCGCCGCCGTGGACGCGATCGAACCCGGTGCCTTTGCCACCCTGCCCTACACCTCACGCGTCCTGGCCGAACAGCTGGTGCGCCGCTGCGATCCGGCTACCCTGACCGACAGCCTCAAGCAGATCATCGGTCGCAAGCGGGATCTCGACTTCCCCTGGTACCCCGCCCGAGTGGTATGTCACGACATCCTCGGTCAAACCGCGCTGGTGGACCTCGCCGGCCTGCGGGACGCCATTGCCGAGCAGGGCGGTGATCCCGCCGCCGTGAACCCGGTGGTGCCCACCCAGCTGATCGTCGACCACTCCCTGGCCGTGGAACACGCCGGCTTCGATCCGGACGCGTTTGAGAAGAACCGCGCCATCGAGGAGCGTCGTAACGCCGATCGCTTCCACTTTATCGACTGGTGTAAAACCGCGTTCAAAAATGTCGACGTGATCCCCGCCGGCAACGGCATCATGCACCAGATCAATCTGGAGAAGATGTCCCCGGTGGTGCAGGCTCGGGACGGCGTTGCCTACCCGGATACCTGCGTCGGCACCGACAGCCACACCCCCCATGTGGACGCCCTGGGCGTCATCGCCATCGGCGTCGGGGGCCTGGAGGCGGAAACCGTGATGCTGGGTCGCCCCTCGATGATGCGCCTGCCGCAGATCGTCGGCGTCAAGCTCACCGGCACCCGACAGTCCGGCATCACCGCCACCGACATCGTGCTGGCGATCACCGAGTTCCTGCGCAGCGAAAAGGTGGTTTCCACCTACCTGGAGTTCTTCGGTGAAGGGGCGGCCAGCCTGACCATCGGCGACCGGGCCACCATCGCCAACATGACCCCGGAGTACGGCGCTTCCGCCGGCCTGTTCTACATCGATGATCAGACCCTGGAATACCTCACCCTCACCGGCCGTGAGCCGGAGCAGGTGGCGCTGGTGGAGCAGTACGCCAAGACCAACGGCCTCTGGGCCGATGACCTGAGCGAAGCCCAGTACGAGCGGGTGCTGGAGTTTGACCTCTCCAGCGTCGGCCGCAACCTGGCGGGTCCCTCCAATCCCCACCGCCGCCTGCCCACCTCGGATCTCGCGGCACGTGGCATCGCCCGGGACCTGGACAGTGCCAGGGCGGAAGAGGCTGAAGGGCTGATCCCCGATGGCGCCGTGATTATCGCTGCCATCACCAGCTGCACCAACACCTCCAACCCCCGCAACGTGGTCGCCGCCGGCCTGGTGGCCAAGAAGGCCAACGCTTTGGGGCTGGTGCGCAAACCTTGGGTGAAGACCTCCTTCGCCCCCGGCTCCAAGGTCGCCAAGCTCTACCTGGAAGCCGCAGGACTGCTGCCGGAGCTGGAGCAACTGGGCTTCGGCATCGTTGGCTTCGCCTGCACCACCTGCAACGGCATGAGCGGGGCGCTGGATCCCAAGATCCAGCAGGAGATCATCGATCGGGATCTCTACGCCACCGCAGTGCTCTCGGGCAACCGCAACTTCGATGGCCGCATCCACCCCTATGCCAAGCAGGCATTCCTGGCCTCGCCGCCACTGGTGGTGGCCTACGCCATCGCCGGTACCGTTCGGTTCGATATCGAGCAGGACCTGCTGGGTCATGACGCCCAGGGCAACCCGGTGACCCTGAAGGATCTGTGGCCCTCGGACGAGGAGATCGATGCCATCGTGCGGGATTTCGTTAAGCCGGAGCAGTTCAAATCGGTCTATGAGCCGATGTTCGACCTGGCGGTGGATTACGGCGACGACCCGGCGGCACAGAGCCCGCTGTACGACTGGCGCCCGATGTCCACCTACATCCGCCGTCCCCCTTACTGGGAGGGCGCCCTGGCCGGTGAGCGCAGCCTAAAAGGGATGCGGCCGCTGGCAGTGCTGGGGGACAACATCACCACGGACCACCTCTCCCCCTCCAACGCCATCCTGGCCAGCTCCGCCGCCGGGGAGTACCTCGCCAAGATGGGGCTGCCGGAGGAGGACTTTAACTCCTACGCCACCCACCGGGGCGACCACCTCACCGCCCAGCGGGCGACCTTTGCCAACCCCAAACTGCTCAACGAGATGGTGCGGGATGAGCAGGGCGAGGTGCGTCAGGGCTCCCTGGCCCGGGTCGAGCCGGAGGGCAAAGTGGTGCGAATGTGGGAGGCGATCGAGACCTACATGGCGCGCAAGCAGCCGCTGATCATCGTCGCCGGTGCCGATTACGGCCAGGGTTCCAGCCGCGACTGGGCCGCCAAGGGCGTGCGCCTGGCCGGGGTTGAAGCGATCGTGGCGGAAGGGTTCGAGCGCATTCACCGCACCAACCTGGTGGGGATGGGCGTGCTGCCGCTGCAGTTTGAGCCCGGCACCACCCGGCAGATCCTGGGGCTGGATGGTACCGAAACCTACGACGTGCTGGGCGAGCGCAAGCCAGGGGCCACCCTGACGCTGCTGGTTCATCGTACCAACGGCGAGACCCTGGAGGTGCCGGTGACCTGTCGTCTGGACACCTACGACGAGGTCTCCGTGTACGATGCAGGTGGTGTGCTGCAGCGCTTTGCCAAGGATTTCCTGGCGCAAAGCTAGGTACTAGGAAAGAGCCTAGGCACTAGGTACTGGGAAGAGCCGCTCTGGCTTTTCCTAGTACCTAGCAGGGCGAAGCCCGCCCTAATACCTAGCAACCTTTGGAGAGTTCTATGAGCTTCAAACCGCAACTTAAGATCCCCGCCACCTACATGCGCGGTGGCACCAGCAAAGGGGTGTTCTTTAACCTGAGCGATCTGCCCGAGGCGGCCCAGCAACCTGGCCCCGCCCGGGATGCCCTGCTGCTGAGGGTGCTGGGCAGCCCCGACCCTTACGGAAAACAGATCGACGGCATGGGTAATGCCACCTCCAGCACCAGCAAGGCGGTGATCCTCTCCCGGAGCCACCAGCCGGGTCACGATGTGGACTACCTGTTCGGCCAGGTCAGCATCGACAAGCCCCTGGTGGACTGGAGCGGCAACTGCGGTAACCAGACCGCCGCCGTCGGCGCCTTCGCCATCAGTAACGGTCTGGTCGATCCGGCGCGCGTGCCGGACAACGGGATCTGTACCGTGCGGATCTGGCAGGCCAACATCCACAAGACCATCATCGCCCATGTTCCCATCCGCGATGGCCAGGTGCAGGAGACCGGTGACTTCGAACTCGATGGCGTCACCTTCCCCGCCGCCGAGGTGAAGATCGAGTTTATCGACCCCGCCGATGGCGAGGGCAGCCTCTTCCCCACCGGCAACCGGGTCGACACCCTGGAGGTCCCGGGTATCGGTACCCTGGAAGCGACCCTGATCAACGCCGGCATCCCCACAGTATTCGTGGACGCGGAGGCGATCGGTTACCAGGGCACTGAGCTGCAGGATGAGATCAACAATGACCCCGAAGCGCTGACCCGGCTGGAAGCGATCCGCGCACAGGGGGCCATTAAAATGGGGCTGATCACCGACATCAGTGAGGCCGCCAGCCGCGGCCACACGCCGAAGATCGCCTTCGTTTCCGCCCCAAAAACCTACATCGCCTCCAGCGGCAAGGTGATCGAGGCGGAGCAGCTCGACCTCAATGTCCGCGCCCTCTCCATGGGCAAGTTGCACCACGCCATGATGGGAACGGCGGCGGTGGCCATCGCCACTGCGGCCGCCATCCCCGGCACCCTGGTCAACCGCGCCGCCGGCGGCGGGATCCGCAACCAGGTGATCTTCGGCCACCCCTCCGGCACCCTCAAGGTGGGCGCCGAAGCGGAGCAGATGGGTGAGCAGTGGCAGGTTACCAAGGCGATCATGAGCCGCAGTGCCCGGGTGTTGATGGAGGGCTGGGTGCGCGTACCCAACCCCTCGGAGAGCCCCACCAACTGAGATTCGTTAAGGCAACCCACCGTCTGCGATAGATACAGTGACGGGGCGCCCTAGGGTGCCCCGTTTTTTCCCATTAACGCGCCAATACAAAAATTGGAGCGATTAACACTGCGTCATTGCGTGGACTAAAGGTGGCCACTGCCTTTGAAACAGACTCAGGCCCAGTGGCGGTCATGGGTGAAGATGATATTGAGCCACAGTGACAGCCCCAGGGGCTTAAGGCGGGCCTCGATCTGCTCACGGATCTGGTCGAACTCGGCAATGCGGTAGCGGCGCTCCTTGTCATCCAGGATAAAGGCGATATCCACCGCCAGCTGTCGGCCGATCTTGGTGGAACGGACGAAGGGCTGACCCAGCTGGTGGGCATTGGCAATCGCCTTCGCCACCTCATCCAGCTCAGTCTGGATCGACTCCTCCGGGGTCATCTGCAGCAACTCCTGGAGGCTGGTAAGCAGCCGCTTTCCCGGCACCTGGATAAAGTAGAGCGACACCAGAATCACCGTAATGGGATCGACGTAGGGCGCCCAGTGGGCAAAGGCGGTTTGCTCCAGCAGGAAGCTGATACCAAAGGCGACCATCACCAGGACACTGAATACCGTATCGATCAGCCACTGCTCCGATTCCGCCTGCACCAGGTCCGGAAGCTTGCGCCCCTTGACCCGGATGTAGGCATAACTGCAGAGGCAGATCAGCGCGGTCAGGACGCCGTAGCCGATCCCCGCCACCGAGTTGTGCGCCCCCTTTGCACCCGCCATCAGGTCCAGCACCGCATTCGTCAGCCCGTAGAGGCAGATAACGATGATGACGATCGACTTGATGGTGATCACCAAAGGTTCAACGGCGGTGCGCCCCATCTGGAAGCGACTCTCCTTAACGTCCTCTGGGTGGGGGCTGTCGCTTTTGACCAGCTTCAGCGCATATAGGGAGAGGAAAGAGAGGACAATGGACACTCCGGAGTAGATGGCATCAAACAGGATGATGCCAGACTGGATCACCAGTCCCCAGGTCAGCCCGATGGTGGTGTAGATGACGGCCATCACGATGGAGAATCGCAGCAGCTTGAGCTCTTCGGCGTGTTGGTTCATCGGTGCTCCCCAAGGCAAAGAATCCCGGATAATCCCGTGCTCTGACGGGGTCGAGGCCCCTTAAGTAATAGACCACGCCACCGGGGTTCGGCGCACTCGGCCAACCGGTGGACCCAACAAAAAAAACCGGGCATCCGCCCGGCCAAACACGCCCACAGGAAGAAATTACTGCGGATCAACAATCCGCTTCATGGCGGTCATGTAGCCTCGCAGCCGCTTGCCAACGACCTCCACCGGATGACTCCGGATCGCCTCATTAACCGCGATCAACTGCTGGTTATCGACCCCGTTGCTCGGATCCGCCAGCCCCTGCCCCATCTCCTCCAGTGTCAACCCTGAGACCAGCTCTTTCAGCAGGGGCACCGCGGCGTGGCTAAACAGGTAGTTGCCATACTCGGCGGTATCGGAGATCACCACGTTCATCTCGTACAGCTTCTTACGGGCGATACAGTTGGCGATCAGGGGTGTCTCGTGGAGGGATTCGTAGTAGGCGGACTCCTCGATGATCCCCGCCTCGACCATGGTTTCAAATGCCAGTTCCACCCCGGCCTTGACCATCGCCACCAGGAAAAGGCCACGATCGTAAAAGGCCTGCTCGCTGATCGTTTCATCACACCCGGGGGCCTGTTCAAAGGAGGTCTGACTGGTCTGTTCACGCCAGGTCAGCAGGTCCCTGTCGTCGTTGGCCCAGTCGGCCATCATGGTGCGGGAGAAGGTACCGTCGATGATCTCATCCATGTGCTTCTGAAACAGCGGCCGCAGGGTGGCTTTCAGCTGCTCGCCCAGCTCGAAGGCGCGGATCTTGGCCGGGTTACTGAGGCGGTCCATCATGTTGGTGATGCCGCCATGCTTGAGCCCCTCGGTCACCGTCTCCCAGCCGAACTGGATCAACTTAGCGGCATAGCCCGGCGCCATGCCCTGGGCCACCATCTGCTCGTGGGCCAGGATGGCCCCGGTCTGCAGCATGCCACAGAGGATGGTCTGCTCCCCCATCAGGTCGGATTTCACCTCCGCCACGAAGGAGGACTCCAGCACCCCGGCCCGGTCGCCACCGGTGGCGGCGGCATACGCCTTGGCCACCTTCAGGCCGATCCCCTTGGGATCGTTCTCCGGGTGCACCGCGATCAGGGTCGGGACGCCGAAACCGCGCTTGTACTCCTCACGCACCTCGGTACCCGGGCACTTGGGGGCCACCATGATCACCGTGATGTCCTCGCGGATCGGCATCCCCTCCTCGACGATGTTGAAGCCGTGGGAGTAAGAGAGCACCGAGCCGGGCTTCATCAGCGGCATGATGGCGGTCACCACTGCGGTGTGCTGTTTGTCCGGCGTCAGGTTGAGCACCAGGTCCGCCTGGGGGACCAGCGCCTCGAAACTGCCCACCTCGAACTGGTGCTCGCGGGCGTTGCGGTAGGAGGCGCGCTGCTCGCGAATGGCAGACTCACGAAGGGCGTAGGCGACATTGAGGCCGGAGTCTCTCAGGTTCAGCCCCTGGTTCAGGCCTTGGGCACCGCACCCCACAATGACCACGCGCCAATCCTTGATGAAGTCACAGCCCTCGCTGAACTCCTCCCGCGCCATAAAGCGGCATTTGCCCAGCTGCGCTAACTGCTCACGCAAGCTCAAGGTATTGAAATAGTTCGCCATGGTCTGCTCCCTCTCACCGGTTACCGGTCGCGCCGAAAAAAGAAGATCGTCCTCCCGATCCTGCTCACCAGCATAGGGCAGACAACACGTTGCTAAAATTGATATGTTAGCAACATTAAGTTGTGCAATACGCAACATGGCATCATTCAGGACCTTGGCAATGGACACCCGCTCCCTGCAGCTCTTTACCCACCTGGCCCAGAGCCTCCACTTTGGCCAAACCGCACGGGCAAACCACCTGAGTCCCTCGGCGCTCTCCCGGGCCATACAGCGGCTGGAACAGGAGCTGGGCACACCCCTGCTGCAGCGAGACAACCGCAGCGTCAGCCTGACCCCGGCCGGAGAGCGGTTCGCCGAATTCGCCCGGGTGCAGTTAAACCAATGGCAGCAGTTTCGCGACACCCTGAGCCCGGTGGAGCAGACCCTCCGTGGCAGCCTGAAGATCTACTGCTCGGTTACCGCCGCCTACAGCCACCTGCCCCAGGTGCTGGATCCCTTTCGTCAGGCCCATCCGGAGGTGGAGATCCAGTTAACCACCGGTGACGCCGCCGGTGCCCTGAGCCAGCTCAGTGCCCAGCAGGCGGATGTGGCCATCACCGCCAGCGATGGCCCGCCCCCCGCCAGCTTCCAGATCACCACCCTGGACCAGATCGCCGTCGCGATCATCGCCCCGACCATCCCCTGTGCTGTTCAGCGCCAGTTAGATCGACCACAGATCGACTGGCAGCAGCTGCCACTGATCGTTCCTGAGCATGGCCAGACACGACAGCGCCTGACGCACTGGTACCGGAGCAAAGGTGTGAGCAAACCCAGAATCTACGCCACCGTGGCCGGGCACGAGGCGCTGATCAGCATGGTGGCGCTAGGATGTGGCGTCGGTATCGCCCCGCTGGTGGCGTTGGAGCACAGTCCGATGAAGTCGCGGATCCGCCACCTGAGCGCGCCGGGGGAGATCCCCCCCTTCCTGCTGGGGATAGGCTGCCTGAGCAAACGGCGACAGGAGCCGATCATTGCCGCCCTGCTGGCCGCAGCGGGCTCGGTGACGACAGGCCTCTGAGCATAACCCCCCGGCGCTAGCGCATCGCGCCCGCTGTCCCCTGGATGGTGTCCTCAGGGCCATTTGCCGGGGCCAGAACCACCCGTTCGACGAAACGACGCAACAGGTCATTGGAGAGCGGGGTCTCTTGGGCCGCACAGAGCACCTGCTGGAGATGCTCATCGCCATCGGTGTAGTGATGAGCAAACTGGGTCAGCCGCTCCACCAACACCGGCTTGTCCACCTCGGGGTGAAACTGGGTGGTCCAGAAGGGGGCCCCATCGACCTTGAAGGCGTGGATGCAGGGTTGGGTATAAGCCAGCAGGGTACAACCGTCGGGCACCTCGGTGGCGCGCTCCCGGTGCACGCTCACCGCAGCAAAGCCGTCGGGCATATCGTGGTAGAGGGGATCCTGGGCCGCCGCCTCCGTCAGGCGGATCGCCGGCGTGCCCATCTCGAAGTCGACCTGATCCCGGATCACCCGGCCACCCAGCGCCCGCACCGCTAACTGGTGGCCGAAGCAGGAGCAGAACACCGGCAGGCGAACCTCGATACAGTGGCGCAGCAACACCATTGCCGGCTCGATAAAGGGGTAGTTCTCCGGCTCCAGCACACTGGCCTCGGAGGAGCCCCCCACCAGCAGACCGTCATAACCCGCCAGCACATCGGGGCCAAACTCCGGGGTATCAAACAGGTTGAGAATGCCGATCTGGCTTACTGCTAAACCGCAAAAACGGGCAAAGCTGCGCCACTCCTCATCCCGCGTCTGTTGGGTCTGCCGGATCTGCATCAACAGTAACCGTGGTCTCACCTGCCGCACCGTCATCGTGCTCACTCCCTGATCAATTATTCTGCTTCCGGTTATACCGAGGCAGGGGCAGAGATACAATCCGCGCTAAAGCGCAAAGAAAGCGGGTTCATTTTTGCAAAATGGGCTGGTTAAGGCGTATCGCCGGAACGATGACGTTGTTAGAATCGGCTCATCAACCCTAGTAAGGACTAACCTATGAGCCTGGAGTTACTGGAAAAATTGGAGTCTCGGGTGCACAACGCCCTGGAGACCATGGAGCTGACACAGCTGGAGCTGGAAGAGGAAAAGCTGCGCACTGTGGAGCTGGAGCAGGAGCGCGATGCGCTGAAACAGGAGAACCAGGCTCTTCAGCAGCAGTTGCTGGCCTGGAACGATAAGCTCCGCAGCCTGCTCGGCAAACTGCCTGAACGCGGCTGAGTTTATTAAGGCAATAAAAAAGGTGGGTCTCCCCACCTTTTTTCTTTATCACCCACCGATTAGGCCGGTAACTGCGGATTCAACAGGCTATTGAGCTCGGTAACCGCAGCGCGGATCTGCGGCTGGCAGTGGCGCGGCATCACGAAACGACTTTCACGGAACTCCAGCTGACCCAGATCTTTGATCACCACGTTACCGTGGCGAAGGATCCGCGCATGCTTGGCAATGATTCGGGGGGCGTAAACGGGGAAACTTCTCACCTTGAGGTCCTTACGGTCTCTTACTTCATCCTTGAAGTCCGGCAAGTTAAACTACCTCTAACGCGGTTTCAACCGTAACTCTCTGGTAATACCAGTGCCCTCACAGAAGAACGCCCTGCCTGTAAGAGATCTACCAGCAGGGCGTACTGAAATGGCTTACTTGGCGGCCAGGTAGTTGAGCAGTTCGGTGAGCTCATCAAGGGAGCTCACCGAACCGGTGTTCACCAGGTACTTGTTGTTCACCATCATCGCAGGAACACCGCGAACGCCGCTCTCGGTCTGGGCCTTTTTCCACTGCTTCATCATGGCATTGACCATAAAGCTCGCCGCCGCTTTGTCGTAATCCGCCTCGGCGATGCCGTTATCGGCATACAGGCTCTTGATATCCCGCTGGGTAGCAAACTGCTTCTGAGCATCGTGGATGGCGCTGAACATCGCCAGCTTGATGCGATCTTCCACCTTCAGCACCTTGGCCACGGCAAAAGCACGGGCCATCTCAACCCCCATGGGGCCACCGATGAAATCCACATGGTACTGCTCAAACTTGACGCCATCGGACAGGCCATCCTTGATGGGGCCGACAAAGTTCTTCTCGAAGTTGTAGCAGTGGCCACAGTAGAAGGAGAAGAACTCGGTCACCTGGGGAGCGCCGTTGCTAGGGGCCTGGCTGAAGGTGGTGTAATGGGTCCCCTCCTGGAAGTCGGTCGCCAGGACGCTCATCGGCGCCAGGATCAAGGCAAAAGCAATGGATAGCAGCTTTTTCATATCAAATTCTCATTTATTATCAGTACGGTATGTAATTAGGTTGCCACAGTCCTTTGACTTTACCAACCCATCCCGGGCGACAGGGAGAGGGGCGCCTCATCCAGCGCCGCCAACTGCTCCCGCAGTGCCAGGATCTGTTCTTCCCAGAATTTGTCTGTCCCAAACCAGGGAAAGTTCCTCGGGAAAGCAGGATCTTGCCAACGTTTAGTCAGCCAGGCCAGATAATTGATCATGCGCAGTGAGCGCAGCGGCTCAATCAGGGCCAACTCGCCCGGATCCAGGCTGGAAAAGGTTTCATACCCCTCCATCAATATATCCAGTTGCAGCCTCTGGTTGGCCCGGTCGCCGGAGAGCATCATCCAGAGATCCTGGATAGCGGGCCCCATGCGCGCATCATCGAGATCAACAAAGCTGGGACTCTCATCCCGCCAAAGGATATTGCCCGGGTGCATATCACCGTGCAGACGCAGCAGCCTGTGATCACCGGCCAAGACGGGTGCAATACGCTCGAGCAGTTGATCAACGAGAGTCAGCAGGTTGGTTTCGATGTAGCCACTCAGACCTGCCTGGGTCGCCAGCACCGTTCGGGCCTGGAATCCGAACTCCTCCACCCCCAAGGTTGGCCGGTGGAGAAAAGCCTGCTTTCGTCCCTCCTGATGCAGCCGCCCAAGGAAACGTCCCACCCCGTCGAGTTGATCCAGGTTGTCCACCTCGAACTCCCGCCCCCCCACACTGTGCCAGAGGGCAAAACGGTAGCCCTGGTGCTGAAACAGGGTCTCCCCCTCCATCGCGATGGGCGCCGCCACCGGCACCTCGGCCTCGTCGAGCTCCCGGCTGAACTGGTGCTCCTCCCGGATCTGGGCGTCGCTCCATCGCTGGGGACGGTAAAACTTGGTGACATAGCGACGACCATCTTCCGCCCGAAACTGGTAGACCCGGTTTTCATAGCTGTTGAGGGCCAACAGGCCTGTTTCCGGGTAAACCCCGAGGGACTCCACCGCATCCAGCACCAGGTCCGGTGTCAGAGATTGAAAGTCGAACTTTGCCTCGGTCATGACCGCCGCTCCAGGGTGGCCAGGAAGGCCACCACCGCCTGACTCTCCGCATCCGGACGCTCTGGCTGGATCCAGAGGGATTCGCACAGGGCTTCGTAGTGCAGGCGTAAACTGACCCCTTCAAACTCCAGGGGCCAGTAGAGCCGGTCAGCCCCCTCGACCATAGTGCCCAGGCGGCAGTCCAGCCTGGCCGCCAGGGCCGCGGCCAACGGCGGCATCGACTCCTGGTCCAGCGGGCAGGGCCAGATCAACCGGCCGTGTTCGGCCTCCAGCGTGGCGGGGCCTAGCTGGAGCAGGAGAGAACGAGAGACTGGCTCCATTCGGGGGCTTCCTCGATAAAGGGATGATCCTGAGGGCGGGGATCATAGGGGCGACACAGGGCCCGGTGCAACCGTGCCAGCGGACGAAGATCACCGCGCTCCGCGCCGGTGATCGCCTCCTGGGCCAGATGGGTCCGCAAAATCACCGCCGGGTTGGCCTCGGCCCGATGACGTTGCCAGGCGCTGAGCGCGCCGACACCTCCAAGCCTGTCACGGTATCGGCGGTACCACTGGGCAAAGCCGGTCTGATGGCCCAGACGTTGGAACAGGGGGCCATCATCAACATTGGGATCCTGCTCTGCCAGCGCCCGGAACGTCAGGTGGTAATCGGCACCGGCGGCGGAGAACAGGCCCAGCAACTCGGTGATTAGGGGCAGGTCCTCCAGAGTCGCCCGCTCCAGGCCCATACGTGCGGCCATTCGGGACAGATAGCGAGCCAGCAACGCCGGCTCATACTCCGCCAGGATCCCCTGCAGCCGCTTGGCATCAATGAAGGGAGTCAGGGTCAGGGCCAGTTTGTTGAGATTCCAGAGGCCGATGCCCGGTTGCTGATCGAAAGCATAGCGGCCGTCGTGGTCCGAATGGTTGCAGATAAAGCCGGGCTCGAAGCGGTTGAGAAAGGCAAAGGGGCCGTAATCGAAGGTCTCCCCCAGGATCGACATGTTGTCGGTGTTCAGCACCCCGTGGCAAAAGCCAAACGCCTGCCAGTCTGCAACAGTTTGTGCCGTGGCCACCACGACCTGAAGCAACCACTGTTCAAGGGGTGCCTCGGTGCCGACCAAATCCGGATAGAGCGTCTCCAGGGTGTCCTCCAGCAGCGCCCGAAGCTTGGCCTGCTCACCGTTGTAAAACAGGTACTCGAAGTGCCCAAACCGCAAGTGGGTGCGACTGACCCTGACGGTAATGGCCGCCGTTTCCTGCTGCTCACGCCAAACCGGGGTATCAGAGCCCAGTACCGCCAGTGCCCGGGTGGTGCGGATCCCGAGGTGGTGCATCGCCTCACTGATCAGAAACTCCCGCACCGCACTGCGCAGCACCGCCCGGCCATCCCCGCCCCGGCTGAAGGGCGTGGGGCCACTGCCCTTGAGAAACAGCTCCCAGCCGTCGATCTGACCCAGGTGCAGGCCGCGACCATCGCCGAGCCGGGGAGTGTAACCACCGAACTGGTGACCGCTGTAAACCTGAGCAAACCCCTCGACCGGTATTCTATCCGAGTGCTGCCCGGCAAAGCGGGCCAGCAATTCTGGCGTACGTTGGATGCCCAGGGTGGCGGCCATCTCGTCACTCCAGCCCAGCCAGCGCGGCTGGGTCAAGGGTGACGCCTGCACCCCTTGCCCGAGCCAGGGCAGCCGCGCTTCGATACCCGGTTGCCAAGGGACCGCCTCATCCGGAGCAGGACGCGGGGCTTCCAAATTCGTTACCATGACCTTCCTTACCTGTTGAATACGGAGAGTTTCACCATGACATCCATCCTGATGGTCGCCCACGACAGTCCCTATGGCAGTGAGAAGCTGTACAACGCCCTGCGCATCGCACTGGCGATGCAGGAGCACGCCGAGGAGCCGATCCAGCTGCGACTGTTCCTGATGTCCGACGCCACGGTGGCGGCTATCAAGGGCCAACAGACACCGGACCTGAGTTACAACATCCAGCAGATGCTGGAGATCCTGTTGGCCCAGGGAGTTCCCGTCTCCCTCTGCCGTACCTGCGCCGAAGCCCGGGGCCTGAGCCTGGACAAGGTGATCGAGGATGTTCAGATCGGCACCCTGGTGGAACTGACCCATTACACCCTGGCTGCGGATAAGGTGATCCATCTTTGAGGGAGATCACGCTTTGTCGCTGTCGCGGTTAACCCGGTTCGCTCCCTGTGGCTATGATGACAACAAAACCCGACGGCTGCACTAGGTTATGGCAAAGCGTACTCCCCAACTTCAGGGCCGGCTGGCCCGTGAACACAACACTCTGGGCAAGATGCTGGCGATCTACTGTCGTGCCCATTGTGGTGCCAGTCGGCGCCAGCCTGGCCTCTGCCCCGATTGCCAGGCGCTGCTCGACTACGCGGCCCAGAAGCTGGATCGCTGCCCGTATGGCGAGGCCAAGCCCACCTGTGCCAAATGCCCCATCCACTGCTACAAACCTGAGCCCCGGACCCAGGTGCGCGCCGCGATGCGCTTTGCCGGCCCGAGGATGCTGCTGCGTCACCCCATTGCCGCCATCCGTCATCTCATCGAGGACCGCAGGGCCGTGCCCAAGAAGCCGCCGATGAAGAGCAACCGGGCCCGCCGCACCCAGCCGGGGTCTCGGCCAAACACCCGTCAGGAGTGATCCCCAAAAGCCCACCTTGGATAGACGCTCCGACTCAGTGTCTCTCCTCCACGCTGGCGCCGCTTTTCCCTGCAGAGATACCGAGTTTCCCCTCATGCATTCCCCGACAGCTTAAGCAACAAAGGGCCTGAGTACCGGGCGAAAATCACGCTGGCGCCTCGGCGTGAACCTGCCACGCTTAAGAGTGCGATCCCCAACGGAGAGATGCTTATGCGCGCCCTACTCCTTGCCCTATCGCTGGGCCTATTGACGATGCCGGCGGCGGCCCAGTGGCGCCTGGAGCGGGACCTGGGCGGACAGTGGTTTGTGGGTGCTCACCTGGGGTATGCGGAGGTGGAAACGGACACCGGCAGCGTCAACCCCCTGGTGCTCCATGCTCTCGGTGGCTACCACTTCAACCGCTTCTTCGCAGTGGAAGCGCGCATCGGCGCCGGGCTCAATGACAAGGAAACGGACGAAGGCGTCCGTGCCAAAATCCGTAATTACTACGGGCTCTATCTCCGTGGCCAGGTTCCCCTGAGCCAGTATGTGCATCTCTATGCCCTGGCCGGAGCCCTCAATATGTCACTGGAGCGGGACGACCAGCCCCTGCAGGCCCGGGACAGCGCCACCGATTTCAGCTACGCCTTCGGCTTAGACCTGCTGGCAAGCGAGCACCTGACGGTGCAGATCGAGGCGATGCGCTGGATCGACAAGGGTGACTTCGATGTCACCGGGGTCAACCTGGGGATCCGCTACGACTTCTAGCCCACCCACCGAGCACCAAAAAATAGAAAAAGCCCGCACTGCTGTGCGGGCTTTTTGCAACTCCTATCGCTAGCGCCAGCTCGGGGCAGCACGCTCGAAGGTATCGATCGCCGACGCCAGGGCCAGGCTCTGACCGATGGGGTCCAATCCATGCAGCAGGTTTTGGCGAGCCGCCGCATCCAGGCTAAAGGGGTAGGCTTGGCCATCGGGGCTAAACACCTGGCAGCGCTCCAGATCCACCGTTAACCGGGTGCCGGGCTGGGCACTGATCTGCGCCATCAACCGCTGCACCTCCTCCACCGGCAGCACCACCGGCAGCAAGCCGTTGTTGATCGCATTTTGGTAGAAGATGTCGGCAAAGCTGGGGGCAATCACCACCCGGAATCCGAAATCCTCCAGCGCCCAAGGGGCATGTTCACGGCTGGAGCCGCAACCGAAGTTCTCCCCCGCCAGCAGAATGGTGGCACCCTGATAGACCGGCTGATTGAGGACAAAATCCGGATTGGGCTGCTCACCGGCGTCATCCAGGTATCGCCAGTCATGGAAGAGATGAACCCCGAACCCCTGCCGGGTCACCTTGGCAAGAAACTGCTTGGGGATCAGTTGATCGGTATCGATATTGGCATGGTCCAGAGCCACCGCCACGCCCGAGTGCCGAGTAAAGGCTTGCATCATTGGACCTCCTCACAGGCCACCGGGGACAGGGTACGCATATCGGTAAAGTGACCACTGACGGCAGCCGCCGCCGCCATGGCGGGGCTCACCAGGTGGGTGCGACTGCCCCGCCCCTGACGCCCCTCAAAGTTACGGTTTGAAGTGGAGGCACAGCGTTGACCCGGCTTTAGCCGGTCTTCGTTCATCCCCAGGCACATGGAGCAGCCGGGCAGGCGCCACTCGAAGCCCGCGGTGGTGAATATCTTGTCCAGCCCCTCCGCTTCGGCCTGTTTTTTCACCTGGTGCGAACCGGGCACCACGATGGCCCAGACGCCGGATGCCACCTGTCGTCCCTCTGCCACCGCGGCGGCGGCACGCAGATCCTCGATCCTGGAGTTGGTGCAGGAGCCGATAAACACCGCGTCCACCGCAATATCGGTTAATGCCTGTCCGGGAGAGAGATCCATGTAGGCCAGGGCCTTGATCGCCGCACTCTGAGCCACAGGATCGCGGAAGCTGGCCGGATCCGGCACCAGCTCGTTGACCGCCACCACCTGGCCAGGATTGGTGCCCCAAGTGACCTGGGGGGCGATATCGGCGCCCTCCAGTTCCAGCTCAGCATCGAACACCGCACCGTCATCACTGCGCAATTGCGCCCAGTCTCTCTGTGCTTGTCGCCACGCCTCCCCGGACGGGGCATAGGGGCGACCGGCAAGATAATCGATGGTGGTCTGATCCGGCGCCACCAGTCCCGCCTTGGCCCCCAGCTCGATCGCCATGTTGCAAAGCGTCATCCGCCCCTCCATCGACAGGGCCCGGATCGCCTCGCCGGCAAACTCGACCACGTAACCGGTACCGCCGCCATGGCCAACCCGACCGATGATCGCCAGCACGATATCCTTGGCGGTGATCCCGGGGCCCACCTCACCGCGAACGGTGACCCTCATGGTCTTGGCGGGACGCTGACGCAGGGTTTGCGTGGCCAGCACATGCTCCACCTCGGAGGTGCCTATCCCGAATGCCAGAGCGCCGAACGCACCGTGGGTCGCAGTATGGGAGTCACCACAGACAATGGTGCTGCCGGGCAGCGTCAACCCCTGCTCCGGCCCCATCACGTGGACAATGCCTTGGTTCGGGTGATGAATATCGAACAGGGTGATCCCGAACTCGGCACAGTTTTTCTGCAGCGTCTCCACCTGGGTCCGGGCCAACGTCGGCAGCGCTTCGATGGAGGCGGTGGTGGTGGAGGTGTTGTGATCCATGGTGGCGATGGTGCGATCCGGACGCCGGACCGGCCGCTTAGCCTGGCGCAAGCCATCGAAGGCCTGGGGTGAGGTCACCTCATGTACCAGGTGACGGTCGATATAGATCAGGGGGGTTTCCCCCTCGGGGGTGGGGATCAGGTGCTGCTCCCAGATCTTCTGATACAGTGTTTTTGCCATAACTCAGCACTCCTTGTGGCTATCACTCAGACGGGCAACGATGGCATCCCCCATCTCGTCGGTGCTCAATGCTGTCTGCCCGGGGCCCGCCAGCTCTGCGGTCAAACATCCATCTGCCAGCGCCGCACTCACCGCCGCATCGATGGCATCGGCGGCTCTGTTTTCGCCCAAGCTGTGGCGCAGCATCAGGCTGGCGGAGAGGATCTGCGCCACCGGGTTGGCCACGCCCTGGCCAGCGATATCCGGGGCGCTGCCCCCTGCCGGTTCGTACATCCCAAACCCGGACTCGTTAAGACTGGCCGATGGCAACAGCCCCATGGAGCCGGTGATCATCGCCGCTTCATCGGAACAGATATCCCCGAACAGGTTGCCGCACAGCATCACGTCGAAGTCACCGGGGCGCCGCAGCAACTGCATGGTGGCGTTATCGATGTAAAGGTGTTCCAGGGCCACATCCGGATAATCGGCCGCAATGGCGATCACCTCCTCACGCCAGAGTATCGAAGTCGCCAGCACGTTGGCCTTGTCCACCGACACCACCTTCTTGCGCCGCTTGCGCGCCGCCTCAAACGCCATCCGGGCAATGCGGCGGATCTCAAAGCGGCTATACCTCATGGTGTCGAAGGCGTTTTCCGCTTCCCCCTCCCCCTCGCGCCCCCTCGGCGTGCCGAAATAGATGTCCCCGGTCAGTTCACGCACCACCAGCAGATCCATCCCCTCGGCGGCGATATCCGCCCGCAGCGGCGAGAGCCGCTCCAGCCCCGGATGGATCCGGGCCGGACGCAGATTACAGAACAGGTTGAAGTGCTTGCGTAGTGGCAACAGGGAGCCACGCTCCGGCTGTTCGGCCGGAGGCAGGTGTTCCCATTTTGGCCCGCCGACCGAGCCAAACAGGATGGCATCCGCCTGCTCGCAACCGCTTAGGGTTTCCGCCGGCAGAGCGCCAGCACCGCTGTCGATGGCAGCACCACCCACCAGGTAATCGTTCAACGTCAATTCGAATCCGAAACGGTGGCTTACCGCCCCCAGGACCTTTTTGGCCTGCGCCATGACCTCCGGGCCAATACCATCACCGGCCAGTACCGCTATCCGATGCACTGTCATGCCTCCTCCGTGAAGCGCTTGTGCGCTTTCTGCTGGTTAATTTTCTGCTGACGGTGGATCAGGTTGTAGATCCGCAGCAGAGCCTGTGCCGAGGCTTCGATAATATCCGTGGAGAGGCCCATGCCGTGGAAGGTGCGACCATCAAACTCCGCGGTAACATCCACCTTGCCCAAGGCATCATGGCCACCGCTCTGGGCGCCGATATCGAAACTCTGAAGGTCGATGTGCTGGCCGGTAGCCCGCTCTATCGCCTTAAAGACGGAGTCCACCGGGCCGTTGCCGGTGGCCGCTTCGGTGACGACCGTATCGCCGATCTGCAGCTCCACAGAACCGGTGGCGAAGTGATTGGTGCCGGACTGCACATTCACCTGGCGCAGGACGTAGTGGGCCTGGTCATCCCGCTGATTCTCGAAGAACAGCAGGGCTTCCATATCGTAATCAAACACCTGCCCCTTCTTATCCGCCAGCTCCAGGAAGCGCTGATAGAGCACATCGAGATCGAAGTCGCCTTCGCGGTAGCCCAACTCCGCCATGCGATGCTTGATCACGTGGCGGCCGGAGCGGGAGGTCAGGTTGAGGGTGTTGCGAACCAGGCCGATCGACTCCGGGGTCATGATCTCGTAGGTGTTTTGCGACTTAAGAACCCCATCCTGGTGGATACCGGAACTGTGGCTGAAAGCGTTGGCGCCGACGATCGCCTTGTTGGACTGGATCGGCATATTGCACAGGGCACTGATGGTCTGGCTGGTGCGGTAGATCTCCTTGGGTTCCGCACGGCATTGGAAGTCGAAACGGTCGCGGCGGGTTTTCAGGATCATGATGATCTCCTCCAGCGCCGCGTTACCCGCCCGTTCCCCGATACCGTTGATGGTCCCCTCCACCTGGCGAGCGCCCGCCTCCAGTGCTGCGATGGAGTTGGCCACTGACAGGCCGAGGTCATCATGGCAGTGCACCGATATCACCGCCTGATCGATATTGGGCACTCGCTCGAACAAGTTGGTGATGATGCCACCGAATTCGCTTGGGGTGGTGTAGCCCACGGTATCCGGGATATTCACGGTTCGTGCCCCGGCCTTGATTGCCTGTTCCACCATCCGGCAGAGATTGTCGATGGGCGTGCGGCCGGCATCTTCACAGGAGAACTCGACGTCATCGGTAAACTGACGGGCGTATCGGATGGCGCCGGTCGCCATCTCCAGAACCTGACCGAAATCCCGTTTCAGCTTGCTCTGGACATGAATATCCGAGGTGGAGATAAAGGTGTGGATACGGAACTGCTCCGCCGAGTTCAGGGCCTGGGCCGCGGCATCGATATCCCCCTGGACAGCGCGGGAAAGCGCGCAGACCCGACTGTTTTTGATGGTCGCGGCAATCTGGCGCACCGAGTCGAAATCTCCCGGTGAGGAGACCGGGAACCCCGCCTCGATAATGTCGATCCCCATCCGCTCAAGTGCCAGGGCGATCTGGACCTTTTCCTTCACCGATAGGCTGGCCGACAGAGCCTGCTCACCATCCCTGAGGGTGGTATCAAACAGAATGATTTGATCCGACATCGCGCTCTCCTTAGTGTCGTTTCGCCCTCAAGGAGCATAAAAAAACCCGCGCTGTGCGCGGGTTATTGGCTGTGTCCAAGCTGATCTGCCGTCGACACCCTCTAACCCACGCAGCGTCCTGCCAGGGCGAGTTCGAGTAGCTTGTCAACAATAGTGTACATCATGCAATCAACATCTTGGCGGTAGTGAGCTCATTTAGCTTGACTCATCTTTGGCGAAGGGGGTTCCCTTTGTCAACCAATTTGTGACCATTTGGTAGACGTGGCCGGGTCAGGATGTGAATCTTCTTGATCACCTCTTGTGACGGCGATAGCCTCAGCATTAACATATGGGAAACACAGACAAGGAGTGTCCGTGGCAGCCAAAATCTGGATGAGTTTTGCGGCACTCATGTTGTCACTCAACGCCCTCGCCGAGACTTCGGTGCCGAGTCTGGCTCCCGTCGCAGACGCCCTTGAAATTAATGACTTGGAGAAGGCAGAACGACTGAAGTCCGAACTGCAACCTTATCTGGCCCAAGCCCCTAAACCTTGGCAAATGCGCTGGCACATCTTAGGTTGCCAGTTTAAACAGATGATGTCTGATCGTTCCGCCCTAGCATTCCACACTGAGCAGCTTCACACTCTGCTGGGATCGAGCCCGGAACGCTCACACCCCGCCACCGGCTACCTACACCTCTGTCGTGCCCGACTTGCCGTGATGGATAAGGCTCTCCCTAGCGCACATGAGCATGTTTCCAAGGCGATCAGTGCTGCACAGGGGGAAAGGGACAACAACCTGGCCATCATGGCCCTGGTGATGCGTGCCAACATGCAGTCAAATCGCGCGGAATACTCCTCCGCGCTGGAGGACCTGTCCCAGGCAATGCTGCTGGCGGAACAGCCCCAGCCCGCCCGCTATCTTTCACTTCATCCCGCCATGCTCGACTTCTCCTTGGCCAGAACCTTTTTTTACCTGGAAAATTTCACTAGAGCCGACGAAGCGATGCTGGATGCCCTGGACAAGGCAACGGGGGCCCCCCAGATGACCTGGTTTATCCGCTTTAACTACGCCTCGGTGCTACAGCGCCAGGGACGCATCGCCGAAAGCCAGCAACAGTTGGATCAACTGAGCAATACCATCCCACACTTCGCGGCTCCGGATGAGGGCTATATTCGCTACTTCCGGGCGATCAACGCCTTCGGCCTGGCCCGCTATACCGAAGCCCTCGACTTCGCCCAGTCAGCGGCAGACACCTTCGTCCTGTCCGATCTGCAACCGGAATATGCCCAGGCCCGAGCCATTCAGGCCCAATCCCTGTTGATGCTGGGTCAGATCGATGCCGGTTGGCAACTCATGAATGAAGTACAGCCCCAACTGGAGACGTTGGAGGATTACCGCACCCTGACACAACTCCAGTACTGGATTGCGGATTATCACCACCAGCAGGGCGCCGACGAACTCGCCTACCAGGCTCTATTAAAGCATCTGAATTACCAACAGAGTTTTCGTGACCAGACCCAACAGGCCGCCCTGCTCAAGCAGCAACATGAACTGGGGCAACAGATGGACCAACACCGCAAAAGTTTGGCCCTGACCGCGGAAGCCCATTACCAGAATCAGCAATCGCTGATGCTGTGGCAGTCGCTGGCCTCGATATTCGGTGCTCTCCTGCTGAGCTCACTGGCGTTGAAGTTCTGGCCCAGGAAAAACAGTTCCACCGCGCCCGCACCGCCGCAAACCGCAGCGGAAGCGCTCAAAGCCCGGATCCAGCAGGCGAAGCATGAGGAGAGCCCACTGGCGGTGATCCTTATCCGAGTGCCCGGGTCCAAGGACAGTGAGCTCCGCCAACAGCTGTGTCAGGATCTGCGAGATCAGGACAGCCACCTGCAACTGACCCCATCGGATCACCTGCTTCTGCTGGCCAGCGCCAGCGATGGTGAACTCAGTTGGCGACTGGCAGCCTTACCCCGACAACTCTCCGGGCTCGGCATGGAACAGTTCGCCTTTGGCAAAACCCGGGTCCATAGCTTTGATAGTGTGGAGAGCCTGATGGCTCGGCTCGAGTATGACCTGCTGAGCCACCAAAGCGACTCAGATAAGGCGTTGAGCCTGGAGCAGCCCCGACTTCGTCGTATCCAGTAGCCGCCCAATACGCCCCTTACAGGGCGTCCAGGTACTCCCGGATCAGAGTGAGGAAGGGCGCCCCATAGCGTTCCAGCTTTCTCTCCCCAACCCCGTTGATCGCGAGCAGGGCCCACTCCGTCGTGGGTTGCTCCGCGGCCATCTCCGCCAGGCTGGCATCGTTGAACACCACGTAGGGGGGCACCCCATGTTCATCAGCCAGGGTTCGGCGCAGTTGTTTGAGTCGGGCGAACAGCTTGCGATCATAACTCTGCGGCAGTGCCCGGCTTCGGCGACCGCTCGACTTAGCCACCACCAGTCTAGGTTCTGCCAACTCCAGGCTGCGCTCTCCCCTAAGTACCGCCCGCGCCGCCGGTGTGAGTACCAGCACCGAGGAGCGGGTAATATCCTGCTGCACCAACCCATGGTGGATTAGCTGACGCAGCACCGACAGCCAGTGGTCATGGCTTTTCTCCTTACCGACCCCCCAGGTAGAGAGCTTTTGGTGGCCCCGCTCCTGCACATTCTGGCTTTGACTGCCCCGAAGCACCTCGATGATGTAGCCCATGCCGAAACGTTGACCCACCCGATAGATGCAGGAGAGGGCTTTTTGCGCATCCTCGGTTCCGTCGTAACGCTTGGGGGGATCGGTACAGATATCGCAGTTACCGCAGGGCTCATGGCTGGGCTCATTGAAGTAGTTCAGCAGCACCTGACGTCGACAGATCTGTGCCTCAGCAAACGCCGCCATGGCATTAAGCTTGTGCAGATCCACCGGGTTGGGCTCGCTCTCCCCCTGCTCGAGCAGGTGGCGCACCCGGGCGATGTCCGCAGGGTCAAACAGCAGCACCGCCTCCGATTCCAACCCGTCCCGACCGGCTCGGCCGGTCTCCTGGTAGTAGCCCTCGATGGACTTGGGTAGATCCCAGTGCACCACGAATCGGACGTTGGACTTGTTGATCCCCATCCCGAAGGCCACTGTCGCCACGACGATATCGGTGCGATCCCTGAGAAACGCTTCCTGAACCTGACTGCGCTCGGACGCCTCCATACCGGCGTGGTAACCGGAGGCGGCGAACCCTCGCTGACGCAGCTTTTCCGCCACCTCGTCCACCCGACGACGGCTCCCACAGTAAACAATGCCGGCATTGCCCTTCTGCTGCTTCAGGAAGGTCACCAGCTGCTCGAGGGGGCGCACCTTGTCCACCACGGTGTAACGAATATTGGGCCTATCGAAGCTGGAGAGGTGGGCATAGGGCTCCACCAGCGCCAGGCGCTGACAGATGTCGTGACGGGTCGCTAGGTCGGCCGTAGCGGTCAGCGCCATCACCGGCACCGAGGGAAACTCCTGTTTGATCCAGGCCAACTGGGCGTATTCAGGTCGGAAGTCGTGCCCCCACTGACTGATGCAGTGGGCTTCATCCACCGCCACCATGGAGAGGCGCCACTGCGGCAGCCGCATCCTTAGGTCACGGCTCATCAGCCGCTCCGGCGAGATATAGAGAAGCTTGATCTCACCCCTATGGATGGCGTTGAAGAGTTCGGCACTCTCCTCACGACTCAGGCTGGAGTTTAGGGCGGCGGCTGCCACACCGGACTCCCGCAACGCATCCACCTGGTCTTTCATCAGGGAGATCAGTGGCGAAATCACCAGGGTCAACCCCGGCAGCATCAGCGCCGGCAGCTGGTAGCAGATGCTCTTGCCTCCCCCGGTGGGCATGATTACCAAGGCATCCCGACCCGCCAGCACCTGCTCCACCACCTCCCGCTGCCCCTCACGGAACGCGCGGTAGCCAAACACCTGCTGCAAACAATCGGCAGCATCGGTGTTCAGGGGTGAAGTGGCGTGTTCGGAGATCGTAACTTCCATGGAGGAGCACCGGTGGCAAACGGGAACCGCATTTTACGTCAGCACCGGTCACTTTGTCCCGCCGCCTTACGGCGTTTTTTCCCGCTCAGACTTTTCTCATTAACCCGCATAAATTGACTAGGGTGATAGCGTCAAACGTGAGCAGGGCCGCTATAATGCCCCGCCCTTTTTACCATCAGGTACCCAGACCCTCCATGCCAGATAACTCCGTTCGCCAAGGTGTGATTTACGCCATTGCCGCCTACCTGATGTGGGGGATTGCCCCCATCTACTTCCATGCCATCACCGAGGTACCGGCGGATGAGATCCTGATGCACCGGGTATTCTGGTCCTTTTGGCTGGTGCTGATGATGGTTAAGGTGGGGGGGCAGATGGGACAGATCCGCGCCCTGATGGCGCAACCGAAAAAGCTGGGAATACTGGCACTTACATCGGTGCTGATCGCGGGTAACTGGCTAATCTTCATCTGGGCTGTCACCAACGGGCATGTCCTCGACGCTTCCCTGGGTTACTACATCAACCCGCTTCTCAACGTGGCGCTGGGACTATTGGTGCTGGGAGAGCGCCCCACCCGGGTACAATGGGCGGCAGTGATCATCGCCGCCATCGGGGTGCTGGTACAGTTGGTACAGTTTGGCTCGGTTCCCTGGATCTCCCTGGCACTGGCGGGTAGCTTTGGTGCCTACGGACTGCTGCGCAAGCAGGTCAATCTGCAGGCCACCACAGGACTGCTGATGGAAACCGCCCTGCTGCTGCCTTTGGCGCTGGTCTACTGGTTCTGGTTGGACTCGCCCACCGCCAACTTCGGTAATAACACCATGAGCCTGAACCTGCTACTGATCGCCGCCGGCGTGGTCACCACACTGCCCCTGCTGGCCTTTGCCGGTGCGGCGGTGCGGATCCCCTTCTACCTGCTCGGCATGCTGCAGTACATCGGGCCCAGCGTCATGCTGCTGCTGGCGCTGACCCTGTTTGGTGAATCGATGGCGCCGGGACAGATCTGGACCTTTGGCTTTATCTGGGCAGCCTTGCTTCTACTGAGCCTGGATGCCCTGAACCGGGCGCGGCAACATCGCCGCGCCCGACGTCAGACCCGCTCAGGTACCATCGACTCGACCAGCTGACGGTAGCTGTTGAGGGCCGCATCGCGCAGGCCCAGGCGCTCCTGTACCGCCCCGAGTGCCCGCCAGCGCGCCGGAGTGGGTTCCCCCTCCAGGGCCGCCTGGCGATGGGACAGGGCCTCCCGCCATTGCTGCTGTTGTTCCGCCAGTGCGGCATAGCAATCCAGCAGGGCCGGGGTACGGTGGTCGGGGTAGCGGCGTTGTAACACATGGGTCACGGACTCGGCGGCGTCGCCAGCGATCTCCGGTAGCAGTGCCAACAGCTCGGGCTGGGGCTGACTCCTGTCCAACTTCTCCAGCAGCAACTTGCGAGCCACCTCAACCGCCTCAAAGCGAGCCAACCCGCGCAGGTAGGCCAGTTGAACCCGGATGTCCCGACGGAGGGCCCGACTCAGCCCTTTCCAGCGCTGCTCCAACGCAGGCAGCGCGGTCTGCTGCGCCAGGCAGGCGACCTCCACTTCCGCCGGCAGCTGGGCCAGCTGTGCCTCCGGCAACACCTTGTGTCGCGCCAGTTGGGGAATCAAACGGGCCAGGGCATCCCAGTCCCCCTGTTTGCGATAGAGATTGAGGGCCTGGCGCAGCGCCTGGGGTTTCTGCCGCTGACGTTCACTGAGAGCGTCCCAGCGCTGACGTGCTTCCGCCAAGCGATCATCCTCGATGCAGTACCGGATCCGGGTCAGGGCGACGGCCGTATCCGCGCCCTTGATCGCCTCCGCCTTATCAAGGTAGGACTGGCAGGCCGCATCATCACCTCGGTGGTGTGCCGCCCGGGCGGCCGCGAGCAGATTGACCGCGGGCAGTGGCCCAGATTGGACGCCCCTTGCCATCAAGGTTTCTGCCCGCTGCCAATCCTGTTCGGCCAACGCCAGTGCGCCGTTGAGGGTCTGTTGACGGGCCTTCTTGCGCCGGCGGCGGGTGGGATAGGCCAGGGTGAAGCCGGTAACATTAACGCTTTTCACCACTACCCACTCCACCAGCTGCAGCAAGCCGAAGCCGACCACGGCGATCACCACGGCGGCGACCAGCGAGGTCTCAACAGTCCAGTCAGCAACGGAGATAAGCACATACCCCTTGTGCTCGATCAACGTTGGCCCGAGGAAGAGCCCCGCCAGGATCAGCACCGCGTAAAACAGCAAGCGGACCATCAGCGCCCCTCCCCGTGCAGACCCAGGCGTTCGGCAACCAACTCAGACAGGGGGTCGGCCACACCGAAACGGATAGGCTGGGGGGCGGCGATCTCGGTGCTTTGCCACTGTTCAAGCGCCACCAGCGCTCTCTGCACGCGACCATCGTCTAGGTCGAAGTAGTCGCGGATCCAGCCTTCGGCCGTACCCAGGATCTCCACGTAACTGGCTTGGTCGGCATGATAGAGCGCCAGCTGAGCCTGCATCAGCTTGCCCTTGATGTGCTCACGCAGGTACCAGTCCTGGTCCGGCGCCAGCAGCGGCTGCACCGCCCCATCCCGGCGACGGATGGTAATAAAATCATCCACCAGGGCATGCCAGCTCTTCACCAGGTTGCTTCGCCAATCGCTGGTTGCCGCACTCAGCGCCGTCGGATCCTCATCCGCTACCGGCTCCGGCAGGCTGACCTGGTTCAGCGGCAGATTGTCTACCTGCTGAATCAGGGCCTCCATCTGTGCCACCAGGCCGGCGCGATCCACCCGGGGCAACTTGGCCAGGGTGGCCAGGTCCGCCGCCAATGCTCTTCGAAGCGGCCCGATGCTGGGGTCGTCGAGCTGGGCCAGGCGCTGGTCGGCGTCACTGAGCAGTGCCTGGGCAGTCGCCGGATCCTGCTCAAGCCACAATTTACGGCCGGCCATCCGTACCAGGTAATCCGCTTCCGCCAGCATCCAGTCATGGGGCTTGCGCGCCTGCATGCGCCGGCGCTCCTGCTCCACGCTCAGCTGCAGCTGGTCTTGCTGATCCTGCAGTGCCGCCAGTTCAGAGGCCTGGGCTTGACGGGAGGCCGCGGCCTGCTCGATACGGCCCTCCAGCACCCGGGACTGACCCTCAAGGGACTGCTCCAGGGTGGCGATCCGGGCCAACAGGCCCTGAGCACTGGCCTGCTTGGCTTGCTCCTGTTGCCACTGCCACAGGGTGAACCCAGTTCCGCCCAGTGCCACCAGCAAAGCCAGCAGCGCCATCACCAGAGCCAGCGCTCCCCTTGGCCCACGATGAGCGGCGGATGACGTTTCATCGGTAGGGATAGAATCAGAGTGTGAAGCCGGGGCTCGGCGATCGGCATCGGCAGGTTGACCAACTGTAGGCTTGGCGGTGCTCTCTGGTTCAGAGGAACGCTCTGTCTTCTCCTCCTCTCCCGCGGCCTCATGGGCAGGGGCAGGACGAGACACGCCTTCGGTCGGTTTGTCCGAACCGGTGGGCTTCGGCGCTGTCACCTCACTGGTGGCTTGGGTCGGTGGCTCCTGGGGAGCGCCAGTCTCAGACGGGCTGCGCTCGATGGCGCCACTGTCCGGCGCACTGGAGTGAGCGCCGGCCCTTTTACGCCGGGTTCGGGGTTTGCGATCCTTAGGATCCTTGGGGGTGTTCTCCATAATGGGTCAGCTTTCCTATACAACCGAGAATGGCGTCATCTCCCGCTCCACCCAGCACGGTAACATGCTGACATCCCCGTTGCCGGGCCAGCTGTGCCACCCGCTCCACCGGCACCAGCCAGTGGCACTGTCGCAACCAGGCATGTTGCGCTAAGGGCAATAAGCTAAAGAGATTTTCAAGAATTTCGCCGCTGGTTGCCAGTATGGCGTCAACCCCGTCCCGATGCCAGCCCTGCACCAGAGTGGCACCATCAAGCTTGGGCGGAACCCGTCGGTACAGTATCCATGGGCGGATCTGAAAGCCCCGTTGGCTGAGCGATTCTGCCAGGGTTTCTCTCCCCCCCTCCCCACGGACAATGACAAAGGGCCCCTCCCGAAGGGCCTTGAGTTGGGAAAGCGCCAGGACACCTTCGCTGGTTTGCTGATCCTCAGCCGGGTAGAGAGCCTCGACCCCACAGTTCGCCAGCGCCTCGGCCGTCCCAACTCCCACAGCGAAGCAGGGCAACTCCGGCCAGCGGCCCCCCAACGCTTTGTCCGCCAGGGCAACCGCGGTACGGGAAACAAAAAACGCCCCCACCGCCCCGCTGAACGGCGCCGGTGGGGGCGTCAAAGCCTCGATCGCCACCATGGGGCAGATGCTGCTGGCCACGCCCCGTTCCGCCAGAGCTTGCCGTAACGTTTCGTTGCGCCCTTCCGGGCGGGTCAGCAGCAGATGCATCAGCGCTCGCCGTAGACCTTGGCCAGAATCGCACCGGCACCCTGTTCACTGAGCTTACCCGCCAAGGTACGTCCCAGCGATTCGGCTTCTGACACCGGCCCACGGATCTCATCCTGCAACAGCAGGCTGCCATCGGGATCCCCCACCATGCCGCGCAACCAGAGGGAATCCCCCTCGATCTCGGCGTAGGCCCCGATCGGCACCTGGCAGCCCCCCTCCAGAGCGGTGTTCATCGCCCGCTCCGCCAGCACCCGGGTGCGGGTCGGCGCATGCTCCAGCACGCTGAGCAGTTCGATCAGCTCGGCATCATCGAGTCGGCACTCGATCCCCACAGCACCCTGGCCGTTGGCTGGCAGGGATTGCTCTACGGTGAGGATGGAAGCGATGCGATCCTCCAGTTTGAGTCGCTTGAGCCCCGCCGCCGCAAGGATGATGGCGTCATACTCACCGGCATCGAGCTTGGACAAACGGGTGCCCACGTTACCGCGCAGATCGCGGATCTGAAGGTCCGGCCTCAGCGCCCGCAACAGACACTGACGACGCAGGCTGGAGGAGCCAACGACCGCTCCCTGGGGTAGATCTTCCAGGCAAGCGTAGTGGTTGGAGACGAAGGCATCACGGGGATCCTCCCGCTCACAGATCACTGTCAAACCCAACCCCTCGGGGAACTCCACCGGCACATCTTTCATGGAGTGCACCGCGATGTCCGCCCGACCCTCCAGCATGGCAACCTCGAGCTCTTTAACGAACAGCCCCTTACCACCCACCTTGGCCAGTGGCGTATCCAGGATAATGTCACCCTTGGTGGTCATTGGAACCAAGGTGACGGTTAAATCCTCGTGGGCAGCCTCCAATTCGGCTTTGACAAACTCGGCCTGCCACAGGGCAAGGGGACTTTTACGAGTAGCGATACGGATCTCAGTACGGGCCATCTAACATTCCTTGGCGAATCAAGTTGCACGCTTGCTATCAAGCGGTTGATGGCCCTCATGGTGCCACTGTTTTTTTGTTGGAAAAAGGCAACATGTCGCGCCCTTGAGATAAAAGTCGTTAATCCTGACTTAAAAAGGCGATCCCGTTCACGATTTTCTCTTGTCTGCCACTACTGTTAATCTTGTCACACTCCCCTCAACAGGCCCGGTTCCCACGTGCGTGATCCCTCCGCCGATATCGCCCTAAGCGCCGAACTGAATCGACAGCGGCTCGCTCGAGCGGAGCAGCAGCTGGGCCGTCACGCCGAACTGCTGCGGAAACTGCCCCTGTGGCTGCACCAGAACCGGCCGGACCAACCCGGCTACGTGGCGGGCGCACTCTGTGGCTTTGTCAGCCCGCCGCTGCTGTTTCCCGATGCGGCCGATACTGGCCCTCTGCTAGGCCTTTACACCATGGGCAGCACCGGCAGCTTCGGCCAGGCTGCCGATTCCGACATCGATTGCTGGCTGATCCATCCCGTTGACACCCCCAAAGGGGAACTGACACGACTGAGAACCAAGTGCGACGCCCTCACCGCCTGGTTTGAACGGCAGGGGCTGGAGCTGCACCTCTACCTGGTGTCTCCGGACCTGCTCCATCGCGGCCAGCAGGAGGGACTCTCGTTGGAACACAGCGGCTCAGCGCAGAACTGGCTGCTGCTGGAGGAGTTTTACCGCAGCCATATCCACCTCGCCGGACTGCCGCTGGCCTGGTGGCCCGGGGCACCGGAGGATCATCCCGAGCTGCTCAATCTCGGCTCACTGCAGCACCTGCCCGCCAGTGAGATCTTCGGTGCCGCCCTGTGGCAGCTGTTCAAGGGGCTGTCCCGACCGCATAAGGCAGCCCTCAAGGTTCTGCTGCTCGAAGCCTACGTGGCGGATTATCCGGACCTGAGGATCCTCAGAGACGAGCTTTGGTTCCGGCTGCGCTCGGGCCAGCGGGGGCCGGAGATCGATCACTACCTAATGCTGTACCAGCGCATCAACGA
This sequence comes from Ferrimonas gelatinilytica, assembly GCF_039544205.1. Lineage (NCBI taxonomy): Bacteria > Pseudomonadati > Pseudomonadota > Gammaproteobacteria > Alteromonadales > Ferrimonadaceae > Ferrimonas > Ferrimonas gelatinilytica. Next base: position 128,794 of record NZ_BAABLF010000004.1, read on the forward strand.
CTACCTGCTGCGTCAGCATGACCGACAGCGACTCACCCTGGCCCGCCACTGCTTCTACCTCAAGTGCGCCTTGCCACTGAGTCGGCTGGAAAGCCAGGCAGACTGGCGTTACCCCGCGCTGCGTCGACTGGTCGCGAACTGGCACTATCCTGCCAGGCTGATGAAGGATCTCGATAACGCCCGCCAGTGGCATGCGGGCAAAGTGCAACGGGCGAATCGGCGGCTGGATAACCTGATGCTGACCAGCTACCAAAAACTGACGGGGTTCGTCACCCGTCTGAAGTGTCCCCCCCAGCTGAAGCTGGACGAGATGGCACTGTTGACGCGAAAACTCTACGCCCGTTTCGACGCCGAGCCCGCCAAGATCCCCATGCTCAACCACCTCTGGAGCCATTCACTCGAAGAGCCCGAGTTGACCATGGTCTCGGTGCAGGGCAGTGCCCACCTGGCGCCTGGGTGGTACCTCTACCGCACCGCACCGGATCCGCACCGGCTGTTTGGCGAGACGGCGCTCTACCACGGCGACAGCCGGCAGGCCTGTTTAATCTGGGCGGTCAGTAATGGTCTGGTCGGCGACAACACCCTGGTCCACTGCCATCAGGCCGGGAGGCACTGGCACAGCAAGCGGCTTACCGCCCTGGCCCAGCGGCTGCAAACCCATTGGCGCCAGCCACCGGAGCGCGCCCTGCAGGCCCTGGCTGAACCTTGGCGCTACACCCGGCTGAGCGTCCTGTGCAACCTGGAGTGGGATCCCAGTGCGCAGTGGCAGGGCTCGACCCGCTGGTTCAATCGCTCCCCCTTCAGCGTTGGATCGCCGGCCCGTAACCTGCTGGGCAGTGTCACCCTGCTGACCGAGAACTCCTGGGGGGAGCGTCACTGCTACGGCTTCCGGGATCCCGAGGGGGTGCTGAAGCTGCTGGCCCAGATGATCGCGGGGTTGAGCCGTCGTCATGCCCCCATTACGGTCCCAGTGTTCGGGGCTGCCCGGCGTCACAATGCCTGGTTGGAATCGCACCTAGCTGCGCTGGTCCAGCACAGCCTGCACTGCTTTGCCGAGACCCGTGCGGAACGGATCCCCTTCTGGCCACTGCAGCTGGGAGACCAGAATTATGGCCTCTACTTCGAGCCCCAGGGCCTGCGCTGGCAACGTCTGGCTCAGGATGCCGAGCCGCGGCAGCAGTTTCAGCAACATGGCGTCCTGCTGCTGCCCCAACCGGATCTCGGCGACGACCCCTACAGCAAGGCACCGGCGATCTTGCGCCACTATGTCCGCAAAGGGGTGGTTCAGGTCTTTGTTCGGGAGCGGGTAAAGGAGAGTGACCTCTACTTGGTGGATGCCCAGAACCGCATCAGTCAGCTGTGCAGTCCCAACAGCGAGCTCGGTGCGCTGATCGCCCGACTGAACAAGCCTACGCAAATCGGAACGCGAGAAAATGCCTTCGACCTGCCCCAGTTTTATCGGCTCAGTCCGGGCCCGGATGGTGAGCTGCGCGTGCTGCCGCTGAGCCTCTAGCTTCTGCTTTTACTGGCCTTTGGGCCATACCGGGGGCTGCTGTTGCCAGACCTCCAGTTGCGCCATCAACTCTGCGGTCAGGAAGGCTTCCCCCTGGCTGGGCGGGCTCCAGTAACGGTAGTGGTGTCCACCCAGCTCAAAGGCCAGGCTCAGGGCGTGCAGGTAGGTTCGATCTGCGGCCTTGCCGCCATAAAGGGGGTCCCCAAGAATGGGGGCACCTAAGCTTTTCAGCGCCACCCGGATCTGGTGGGTTCGTCCGCTGCGAGGACGCAACAGGAAAGCGCGCTCTCCGGGGCGAACGGAGGCGCTGACAAACTGGGTCAGTGCGTAGTTCTCCCTGCCCTTGGTCAGCTTCCAGGCACTGCGTCGGGCCTTGACCATGCCCCCCTTTACCGTGCCCTGCTTGCGCTTGGGCTTCTGGTGCGACAGCGCCAGGTAACGCTTCTCAACCTGATGTTCGGCGAAGCGCTCCGTCAATGCCGCCGCCGCCGCCGTTGTGCGGGCCAACAGCAGCAGTCCCGAGGTCGGAGTATCGAGCCGGTGCACCGCAAAGAGCTTCTCCCCCCGCTGCGCCTCCAACTGCGCCACCAGACCCGGTTGACCGTCCTGGCTGTGGAAGTGGACGCCGGCGGGCTTATCCACCAGCAGGAAGTCGGGGGTTTCATCGATCAGGGGGATCATCACAGCTCCGAATGGCAGAAAAGCGACGGGCAGTATAGCGGCATCCTCCCAACCTTTCCCGCCAGTGGCCTCCCGAAAAAACGACAAAGCCCGCGGTTGCGGGCTCACTGTCGATTCGGGAACAAGCTCAGCGTTGCCACTGCTCCGTCGCCTGTTGATCGGCATCCTTAGCGTCGACCCAGACGGTACCCTCATCACTGGTCTCTTTTTTCCAGAAGGGGGCCCGAGTCTTGAGAAAGTCGATGAGGTACTCGCAAGCGGAAAAAGCCGCCTTGCGATGGGCACTGGAGACGCCGATAAAGACGATCTGGTCACACAGCCCCAACTCCCCGACCCGGTGGATGATGGTGACTTGATCCAGCGGCCAACGAGCCCTGGCCTCCGCCTCGATCTGCTCCAACACCGACTCCGTCATGCCGGGGTAATGTTCCAGGGTCATGGCGCTGACATTTTTGCTGTCACCAAAATCTCTCACCTTTCCGACAAAGGTGACCACGGCGCCGCAGCCGGGATCCTGCGCCAGCTTGGCGTACTCGTCGGCGACGCTGAAATCCTGGGTTTGTACAGAGATCATAAATTTACCTTTAAAGAGCAGGCAGTTTGCCAGGGCCTTATCCGCCGGTCACCGGTGGAAAAAATGCCACCTCGTCACCGACACTCAGCTCCGTGTCCCAACCGGACAGGGTTTGGTTCACTGCCACCAGGACGTTGCGATCCTCCAGTGCCAGGCGCCACTTGTCGCCCCGCGCAAGCAGCTGTTGGCGCAGGTCATCCGCCGTCAGATTTTCAGTGGCTTCCACTTCCACCTTATCGACCCCGATCACCTCTCGGATCTGTGCAAAAAACAGGACCTTGATCATTACTGCTCCACCTTACTTTCTACCCGGAAGTGGCCGGACTTGCCGCCGCGCTTTTCCAACAGGCGCACCCCTTCAACCACCATATCCTTCTGTACCGCCTTACACATGTCGTAGATGGTCAGCGCCGCTACCGAAGCGGCGGTCAGGGCCTCCATCTCCACGCCCGTTTGACCCGCCAATTTGCAGACAGACTGGATCCGAACCCGGTGATGGTCCGGCTCTGGGATCAACTCCACCTCCACCTTGGTCAGCATCAACGGGTGACAGAGGGGGATCAGGTCCGAGGTTTTCTTGGCAGCCATGATCCCGGCGATGCGCGCCGTGGCAAAGACATCCCCCTTGTGATGGCGCCCCTCCATGATCATCGCCAGAGTGTCCGGCGCCATGGTGATGATCGCCTCCGCCCGGGCTTCCCGCTCGGTCACCGACTTTTCGGTGACATCCACCATGTGGGCGTCACCGGAGGCATTGATGTGGGTAAATCCGCTCATCCTTCCGCCTTGACCGTTTTGAGGTGGGTGACAAAGTTGCAGGGACGGTGAGTGGCGTCCAGCTGCTCCTTGAGGATCTTGGTCCAGCCGGTGCGGCAAGCCCCGGTCGAGCCGGGCAGACAGAAGATGGCGGTTTTGTTGGCCATGCCGCCAATGGCGCGGGACTGAACGGTGCTGGTGCCAAGCTCCAGGAAGGTGATATGGCGAAACAGCTCTCCGAAACCCTCGATCTGCTTGTCAAACAGGGGTGCCACCGCTTCCGGCGTGGAGTCGCGCTCGGTGAAACCTGTGCCCCCGGTGGTGATCACCACCTGCACATTGTCCGACGCGATCCACTCTGAGAGCACCGCACGGATGGTGTATTTGTCATCTTTGATGATGCGGCGGTCCACCAGGTTATGCCCGGCTTCCTGCAGGTTATCGACCAGGTACTGACCCGATTTATCGTTTTCCAATGTGCGGGTATCAGACAGGGTCAGAACCGCTACGTTGAGCGGTACAAAGTTGGCTTGCGACAAGTGTCCCATAAAGTGTTCTCATGTTTGGCGGCCCAACCATCGCGTGGGCCAAAGTGCTATCCGCCGATGGAGGCCAGGTGCGGCGTGGCACCGGAGTTTCCATCCTGCAGGTAATGGGTGGCTTCCTTTTGCCCCAGGGCAGCATGCAGGCGTGCGACCAGGGCGTCCTGCTGCTCCTCGGCGCCGAGGAGATCACGCAGCTCGATGCCCGCCTCGGTGAACAGGCAGAGGTGCAGTTTACCAATGGCGGAAACCCGTAATCTGTTACAGCTGGCACAGAAATCCTTGGAGTAGGGCATGATCAGTCCGATCCGGCCAGCATAATCTGGATGGCTGTAGTTGAGCGCCGGGCCATCATCGGCGCCACGGGGATCCAAGCGCCAGCCTTCAGCCAGTAGCTGCTTCTGTATCACGGTGCCACTGAGGTGGTGAGCCTGGAAATAGTCGTGGTGCAGCCCCGTCTCCATCAACTCGATGAAGCGCAGGTCCACCGGCGTTTGGCGGATAAAGCGCAGGAATTGCGGCAGCTGGTCGCCATTCAACCCTTTGAGTAGGACCACATTCACCTTCACGGCGTCGTAACCCACCTCCAACGCCCGGTCCAGCCCACGCATCACCTGGTCGAAACGGCTGTCCCCGGTGATCCGGGCAAAGCTGTCCTTCTCAAGGCTGTCGATTGAAATGTTGACCTGCCTGAGCCCCGCGTTGAACCAGGTCTGCGCCTGTTCCGCCAGGCGGTAGCCGTTGGTTGTGGTGGCGATACGCTCAACTCCGGGGGTGGCCGCCACCTGCTCCAGCACCGCTTCAAAATCCTTGCGCAGGGTAGGTTCACCGCCGGTTATACGCACCTTTCGGGTGCCAACACGGGCGAAGCCGGACAGCACCCGACGGATCTCATCCAGGTTCAAGAATCGGGATTTACCCGCGGGCTGGTAGCCGTTGGGCAGACAGTACTGACACTTGAAGTTACAGGCGTCGGTGATAGAGAGACGCAGATAATGGAATCGGCGCCCGAATCGGTCTTGCAGCTCTTGCATGTGTCACCTTTCCTAAAATCGAGGAAGGCAGGCCAACTTTCTCAACCTACCCCGGTGGCGAAATTGCCACGGCCAACGGGCCATATCCCACGAAGCGTTTCGGACGGGGACTTAGGTGCCGCAGGCTCGGCTCACAACTGCTTGCAGTGTAAAGTATAGCCAGCACCATGAACAATCGATGAAGTTCAAAGTTTTGCCCACCCTGACAGAGGATCCCCTATGGATCTCTCTTCTCACCGGCAAACCCAGCTACCCGGCCCTCGCTCAACGCACTGTGAAACCCTGTTACTTTTCAGTAAGCTGATGCACATTCGAACATCCCCTACTGAAGATTTAGCCCAGATATCGGGCGGTTGCCGTAACACGAGGTATTTATGGAACGCGAGTCAATGGAGTTTGACGTGCTGGTCGTTGGAGCGGGCCCCGCCGGGCTATCCAGCGCCATCCGGTTAAAGCAGCTAAACGCCGACCTTCACGTCTGCGTGGTCGAAAAAGGCTCAGAGGTAGGTGCCCACATCCTCTCGGGTGCGGTTATCGAGCCCCGCGCCCTCGACGAGCTGCTGCCGGATTGGCAGAGCCAGGGAGCTCCGCTTAAGACCGCCGTCAGTGGCGATGATATCTACCTGCTCAAGGCCGAGGGGCATCGCCGCCTGCCCAATGCCCTGGTGCCCAAAACCATGCACAACGAAGGCAACTACATCGTCAGTGTCGGCAACCTTTGTCGCTGGCTGGCCGAGCAGGCTGAGGCGCTTGGGGTTGAGATCTATCCCGGATTTGCCGCCGCCGAGTTGATCGAGCAGGATGGCATCATCGAGGGCATAATCACCGGCGACATGGGGCTGGATCACAACGGTGAACCCAAAGAGGGCCACATGCTTGGGATGGCGCTCAAGGCCAAGTACACCCTGTTCAGTGAGGGTTGCCGGGGACACCTGGGGAAGCAGCTCATCGCCCGCTACGAGCTCGACAAGAACAGCACAGCGCAGCACTACGGCCTTGGCATCAAGGAGATCTGGCAGGTGCCCGCCAACCTGCATCAGCCGGGGCTGGTGGTGCACACCGCCGGCTGGCCGCTGGATGAACACGGTGCTACCGGGGGTGGGTTCCTCTACCACGCCGATGATGGCCAGGTCGTGGTCGGCCTGATCACCGACCTCAACTACGATCATCCCTACCTGAGCCCCTACGAGGAGTTTCAGCGTTACAAAACGCACCCGGTGATCCGGCAGTACCTCGAGGGAGGCGAACGGATCAGCTACGGCGCCCGAGCCATCACCAAAGGGGGACTCAACGCCCTGCCCAAGATGCAGTTCCCCGGGGGGATCCTACTCGGCTGCGATGCCGGGACCCTGAACTTCGCCAAGATCAAAGGCACCCATACCGCCATGAAATCCGGCATGCTGGCGGCGGAAGCGGTTATTGAGAGCCTGGAGCAACACCCATCTGGGGGGCAGGTACTGGACAACTACTGGCAGAAATTCACCGATTCCTGGCTGTTTGACGAGCTGTTCCGCAGTCGCAACTTTGGACCTGCCCTGCACAAATTCGGCACCCTGATGGGTGGCGCCTTCAACTACATCGACCAGAACTGGTTTGGTGGCAAGCTGCCGGTCACCCTCAAAGATACCCGCGAAGACCATGCCCAATTGCGTCCGGCCAGCGAAGTGACCCCCATCACCTACCCCAGGCCGGACGGCAAGCTGACCTTCGACAGGCTCAGCTCGGTGTTCCTTTCCAGTACAGTGCACGAGGAGGATCAACCCTGCCATCTGAGGCTAAAAGATGACAGTGTGCCGATCCGGGTCAATCTGCCGCAATACGCTGAGCCCGCGCAGCGCTACTGTCCTGCCGGAGTCTACGAAATCGTGGAAGATGAGACTGGATCCAGGTTTCAGATCAACGCCGCCAACTGTGTGCACTGCAAAACCTGCGACATCAAGGATCCCAGCCAGAACATCGTCTGGATGGTGCCGGAGGGCGGCGGCGGCCCCAACTACCCCAACATGTGATCCTGCCTCGGCAGACCCACGCCCCGCCTTGCGCGGGGCGTTTTATTCCGGACTTAAGCCAGATGCCGATTGGCCCTGTCCGCCAGCCGGTCGTTGCATAGGTTGCGCTTAGCCTGGGCGATGAGCTGTGACGCACCGCAACCCGCCTGCCATTGCGCCAAGCCGTGGCTGACCGTCACACAGGGGTGGATGGGCGAGGCATCGTGTGGCAGGGATAACTGCCGCAGGGCGTGTCGGACCTGACCGCACAGCCGCTCCGCGCCGGCACGGTCGGTGGCGGGCAGCAGCAACGCAAAGGTACCCCCCTCGCAATGGGCAACGATATCTGACCGACGTCGGCTGATCGACATCAGCAGACGTGCCACCTGCCGCAAGCAGCGCTCTTCAGCATGGCGGCCGTAATGGCGGCGGTAATCGGAAAAGTAATCGAGTTCGACCAGGGCGATGACCAGGGGGGCCTTGCTGCGCCGCGCCTCGGAGACCGCCTGATCCAGACGGTTGAGGAAATAGCGGCGACTGGCGAGGCCGGTCAGTGGCTCTCGATGGGCGTGGCGCTGAAGCCGCCATCGCAACCGTCGCTGCTGCAGTTCCTGAAACTTCAGCCAGCGATAGCCGTGGCGAGCCAGGTAAAACGCCACCGCCACCAACAGCAACGCCACCATGACCAGGCGCCCCTGACCCTGAGCCAGCCCCACCACCAAGGGGGGCAGCATCAGGGCCGCTAACGGCCAGGGGTTGGGTACCCATAAGGGCACCATCGCCAGCACCAAAAGCAGGAATACCGGCAGATCCGCCTCTCCCTGAGACCACCAGAAGAGGGCGAAAACCACCCCTAGAGTTGCAGCCAGATAAAGGTCAGGAATGCTCCCGGGCCGAAACCACAGCAAGAGGCTTAAAGCGAGCGGCAGCAAGGTTGTGATCAACAGGGGCCAGGGGGACGATCCGTAAGAGGGGGCAATGAACATCAGCCAAAGCTGACTGAACGCCAGGATCAGCAGCAGGGCCTGAGTGGCGTGATGGCGGATGGCGAGGACGGGGGCCGACATAATGGACTGAGCACTTCCCTGTTCAATGCAGTCACTGCCAACTATAGCCCCTGCGCCCGGAAGCGCCTATGGCTTTTGTTGCGCCAGAAAGCGCTTGAGGCTTTCCGGCGGCAAGGAGCTGTCGCCACCAACGGCAAAAGCGGCCCAACGCGCCGCAGTGGCCATCGCCTCCACCAGAGGCTGCCGGGACAGAATGCCATGGATCAGGCCCGCCGCGTAGCAGTCCCCCGCCCCGGTACTGTCCACCACCTCCGCGGGATAGGCCGGGCAATATTGTTCGCCTTCGGCACTGTAGGCCGTGGCCCCATCGGCACCCCGCGTCACTATCAGGGCCTTCAGCTGGTTGCCGGCGATCATCCGGGCAGCGCTCCAGGGATCCGTCACCTCCTGCTGCGCCAAGTCATCCTGGGAGGTGAGCAGGTAGTGACAGGGACGGCGAGAGAGATCCTTGGGTAACTGGGCAAACAGCAGGGCGCCCTCGGCCATCGCCTGGCTCATCAGCTGAGGTAACCGCTCCGCCGACAGATTGACGTAGAGGGCATCGAAGGGGGAGGTATCCAGCTTGGGAGGCAGCAGCAGCCGGGGCCGGTTGGGGCGCAGAATGGTCCGCTCACCGCAGGGCTCCATCAGCAACTGCAGGGGCTGGGTGGCGCCTACATGGCGATGCACGTGTTGGCAATCCAGCCCTTGTGCCTGCGCCTCAGCCAGCAGCCAGTCGCCCCGTTCATCCTCACCGACCTGGCTGAGCAGAGAGACCTGATGCCCGCCCCAGACCAGTCCGAGGCCGGTGTTGGCGCCCCCTCCACCGAGACGGTACCCGACCTCCTCATAGTGGATGCGGGCCCCCGTTGCCAGCGGTCGGCTCAGCCGCAGAATATGGTCACAGTTGAGATTGGCGATGATCAGGATCTGGCTCATACCGACTTTCCTGGAAAAGGGTCTGTCGCCATTATGTCAGATGACCTGGACAAGTCACCGCGCCCAAAGACTCAGCGCGGAAATTTGCAGCAACTACATGTCATCGGCACGTAACGGGCGGCGCAGTTGCGCCCTCACATTGTCCATGCCGGTATAGAAATTCTTCATCATCAGCAGCCCCATCATCAGGCCGTTTGGGGTGGCCTGCAGCTTATCCGGGTCATAGGAACACTTTTCCACCCCCCCGATGCCGTGCATGAAGGCCATCTCTTTGGGCAGGCTGGTGTAGAGATTGCTGCCAAACTGCTCCTCGAAGTAGCGCTTCGACAGGCGTCCACCAAACACCTGGAGCAGGAACCGGTACTGCATCACCGCTTTCTTGCTGTAGTGCTTAGAAGATTCCACGCCCATGCGGCCATCGGCGATCTTCTCGTTGTAGCGGCGCAAAGAGAAACTGTTCACATACAGGTTATCGTGCAGGAAACTGAAACTGCCGGAGCCCAGTCCGAGGTAGTCATCGGCATTGACCACGTACTCGTCGAACCCTTCAGCGTTGGATTTGCCGAAGGACCAGGCGGTGAGCTGCTCGTACTGGCCACTCAAGCTGTTGAGGATCAGAGCATAATCTTCACGAATATCCTGTGCCTCATTGGCCAGCTGGGCCTTGCTACCGATCTTGGAGGCGGCATGGCGGCGGGTCAGGTCGGACACCATCAGGGGATAGGTGGTGATCTGGCGGGGATCCAGCCGCTTCAAGGTGGCCATATCCTGGGCCAGGACATCCGGGGTCTGACCCTCGAAACCGAAGATCATATCGACGTTGAGGATCGGAAAGTTCTCCTTGGCCCGCTGCAGTTTCTCAAACACCACCGCCGGCTCGCCAAACTTGCCAAGGCGATCAGTGCGGGCCAGGATGTCACGATCAAAACTTTGCACCCCGACCGACAGGCGATCCACCAGACCATGCAACTGGGTGAACTCAAGGGAGGTCAGGTGCAGGGGATCCGATTCGCAGGAGACCTGCTTGATGGAAGGGAAAAGCGTCTTGGCCAGCTCAATGGTCCGGGCCAGTTCATCCACCAGCACCGTGGTGGTGCCGCCGCCGATGTAGAGCTCCTCGAAGTCATAACCCAGCGCCTTAGCCATCTGCATCTCCTGACGCAGTGAGGCAAAATAGGTGCGGGCCTTCTCCTCTTTGAAGAGGAAACGGTGGAAGGTGCAGAAGGAGCACAGCGTGTGGCAGAAGGGCACATGCATATACAGGGTATACTTGCGTCCCGGCATGGGCGCAGGGATCGCATCACAGGCGCGGGTATCCATCTTCAGGTGGCGCTTGGTGTAGTACTCCATCAAGCGCTCCATGCCCGTCAGCATCCACTTGGGTGTGGTGATCTGCGCAGCATTTTGGATGGCGGCATTGTTAAGTGCGCGTTCGGCCAGTGACATTCCCGTAACCCCTTTAGAGATATGAACTTTTCGTCCTCGAGTCACGGGCGGTAGCGATCGCCGTTGCCAGTCACCCAGTGTCAGGAGGAGAGCCTTAGCATAGGGCGAACCCCCTTCAGGCACATCCGCCACCCAACGATTTTGTGAACAAAAGCCCGAAACATTTGCAAAAATGCGACCCTAATCCAAGCAGTTTGTTAAGGGGAGAAACACCCTCTCCTGCCCCGGCACTAAAGCACCGAAGAGAAAAAACAAACGGCGGCCCTGAGGCCGCCGCTTTCTAGACCGGTCGCTTTAGAAGGTGTAAGTGACCTTACCGTAGACGAAGCGTCCCTGGGCGGAATGCGTGGTCTGGTCATACCCCATGAAGTCCGCCGCGGAAAAGGGCGGTTCCTCATCCAACAGGTTGTTGGCACCCAGGGTAAAGCGCCAGTGGTCGGTCATGTAGCTGGCATTGAGATCCAATGTCACCATGCTGTCCACCGTTCCCTCGGCACCGGCGTCCACATTATCCTCCATCTCACCGATGTAGTTGACCCGGGCGGCCGCAAGCCACCGGTTATGGCTCCAATCCAGCGCAGCGGTCCAGCGTACCTCCGGGTGCTGGAACTCACCGTTGAGATCCCGTTCAGTGCCATCCTGACGCACCTCATCGAAGCTGGTGACCCAGGTCAGGTTGTAACTGAAGACATAGCTGCCAGCCCCCTGGCTCTCCCACAGGTAGCGGGTATCAAAATCGAAACCGTCGGTGTTCTGCCCCCCAAGGTTCAGGAAGCGATCATAGATCTCAATGATCTGACCCGGGACACCGTTCACGGTCGGCTCACGCTTGACGAAATCCGGGTTATTGCCCTGGGTATCCAGCAGGTACTGAGTATCCGAGGTGATCAGATTGTCCTGATCGTAGTTCCAGTAATCCAGCGCCAGGGACCAGTTCTCCAACGGCTCCAGTATGACGCCCACATTGTAGGAGGTGGACTCTTCCGGCTTGAGATCCGGGTTACCGGCGAAGATCACCGTGCGTTCATTGGGGTCACAGTCAAAATCATCCCCGGTGATGGCACAGCGCGTGGTGTCGACCAGGTTGGGGGACTCCTGAGTGGCACCCAATCCAATCTGAACCAGGGAGGGCGCACGGAACGCTTCCCCCCAGCTGGCACGAAACGCCACCATATCCAGCGGAGCCCAACGCAAAGCCACTTTCGGGCTGGTATTGTTACCAAAGTCGGAGTAGTCCTCGTAACGCACCGCCAGCTGGGCCTCCAAGGTTTCACCCAGTGGCAGAGCCAGCTCGGCAAACAGCGAAGACTGGTCCCGCTCCCCCTTGGCCTGGGTTGCCTCTGTGCCGAAGATCTCTCCGCGCAGGAACAGCTCATCGGGATTATCCTCCAGGCGCTCATCACGATACTCGAAGCCCACCGCCAGAGCTGCCGTGCCCAGTGCGTAATCAAAGATGTCGCCGGTAAACTTACCGTCAAATGCCTTGATGGTGGAGTTACCGTTACGGGTGGTATTCACGGTCACACGATCAATCACCTCGGGGGACTGCGTGGTGGCCAGAGGATTGAACGCTCCCTCGTTGATCGCCTCCTGCAGCTCGGAGGTCCAGACAAATCCGCGCAACCCATACTCGTTAGAGCGACTGCGGCTGTAGGTATAGGCCACCTCCCAATCCCAGTCACTGATGGATCCCTTCACACCGAACACCCCACGGGCGTTATCCGTTTCCACCTTCTTGAGTCGGTTACCCGCCTCGGTCAGGCGGCGACGCATGGTAATGTCCTCGCCGGGGAATGGGTTGACCGCCGTGCCCGAGGTGAACAGCGGGTTGTCCGCCAGCATATAGAACTCGCTGAAAGAGGGACTGGCCGCACCCTTCACCACGGTATTGTTGTGCTGGTAGGAGAGCTCACCGAAAAAAGTCGTGGTATCGGTGATCTCATAGCTTTGCAGCACCATCAGGCCTACTCGCTCAGTTTCCGGCACTGAGGTCATAAAGGGAGCATAGTCGTAGCGGCAGTAGGGGCCGACAGTCAGATCTGCAGGACAGTTGGGATCAGGCTGCCAGTTGCCGTCGGAGAGAATGGAGCCATCTTCACCAATGGTGGCGGAGCTGTAGGAACCAGGGTTACCGGCGGAGGAGCGAAGATCAGGCCCCCCATTGGGGGTCTGGTCTGCAGACTTGGAGTAGTCCCGATCCGCGAACAGGGTCTCCTCCCGTTTGAAGTAATCCAGCACCACAGTGCTATGGCTGCGATCGCCGCGGGTACCCCAGAGTGCCGAGGCGGAGATCTCCTCGCCGCCGCCATCCGTGGTGTCGCCGTAGCCCCCGGTCACCTCAAACCCTTCGAAATCCTTCTTCAGGATGATGTTCACCACCCCAGCAATGGCGTCCGAGCCGTAGGTGGCCGATGCCCCGTCCTTCAGAATCTCGATGCGGTCGATGGCCGACAGTGGAATGGCATTGATATCGACGAAGGCGGTATCGATCTCCTTGGCAAAGGCCGACACCGAGATACGGCGGCCATTAAGCAGCACCAGTGTGGAGTCGGCGCCGAGTCCCCGGAGCGACACCGCGGCACCCCCATTCCCGGTATCGTCGGAGTTGTTACCCTGAGTGGAGAAAGTCCCGGTACCGGAGACCGGCAGCTTGCGCAGCAGCTCAGAGATATCCTGCGCCCCGGCGTTGCGAATATCCTCATCGCTGATCGCCAGGATCGGCGAGGGCCCCTCCATATCCGTTCGCTTGATGTGCGAGCCTGTCACCTCGATACGCTCCACATCGTCGACCGCCATCGCAGCCGGCGCTCCGAGACTCAGGCTGGCCGCGATCGCCAAACACAAACGGGTCTTGTCCATAAGTTGCTTCTCCTTGGGTAATACAATTGGCTGGCTTTACCACTGGAAAAACAACAAACCTCTGATCCAAAGCCCTGATTTTCTGAGTTATCCGTCCTCGAAGTTACTGGTCTGACATCCAAAGTCAACGTCCCTTGTTGCCAACATGTTGCGAACGCGATGTGCGGAACAAAAAGAAAGCCCCCGGCCGTTAAAATAACGACAACGGGGGCTTTAGGGACGGGATCAATCTCTCCCGGATAGAATCAGGTGCCGACCCCGGACTTAACGGGCCAGATCCCCTGAAGTGGGAGACTTACTTCTCCATGTACTTCAGCGTGCCGTTGGCCTTGATCTCGTCATACCAGAGGTCGTGGTGCTGAATGGCCCAGTTCTCATCACAGTAGCCACTCACCATGCACTCCATGGCCCCTTCGGACAGCACCGTTGTCATAAAGATATGAACGATGGCAAAGGCACAGATGACGATGGCCGCTCCGGCGTGTACCAGCAGTACCGTCAGGCTCAGGGCCCGACTGGGTTCGACCAGGTTCGGGAACAGCAGGATGGTACCGGTTACGGACAATACGGCGCCGAACAGGACTAAGGTCCAGAACCACATCTTCTCACCGGCATTGGCAAACCCGGAGTGCGGGTGCTTGCCCTTGAACGGCCCGAAATTGATGTAACCACCGACGACCATGAACCAGTCCAGGTCGTACTTGGCCGGGATCTGGTTCTTAGCCCACTTCACGCTCATCAGCAGCCAGCCGATCATAAAGGGAATGGCCATGTAGTCGTGGATCAGCTTGGCAGCGCTGGCCATGCCGGCAAAGGCACCTGTGCCAAGCGCAGGCTCAATCAGCACCTTACCAGACAGCAGCACCAGCCCCGAGAGGATCAACAGCATGCAGGGGATCGCCCCCAGCCAGTGAATGGCCACGTCCGCCTTGGACCAGCGGTTAACCATCTTGCCGGAGAACCCCTTGCTCAGCTTGGAGGGACCGTTTACCACAGTGAAAGCGATAAACACCACGATCATGCCAAACAGGGCCGCGAACAGGCCATAGGAGAGCCAGTCGTTGCGCCAATCCAGCATCTGCAGGTCGTAGCTGTTGATCAACTGGGGATGGAACTCACTCTGGGAGGTGGTGTAACCCTCAACCCCTTGCTGCGCGGCCTGCCAGACCATTTCGGTCGGATTGCCGGCCTGCGGAGCGATCTCGCCCCCGTTGGCCAGGGCAAAACCGCTGAACAGCAAGGCCGCCAGCAGGGCCAGCGGTTGTAATGCTTTAAAGGTCATAGTGACTCCTCAAAGAGGCGAGCCAGACACAGCCGGCTCGCCAACGCATCGTCGATGAGGCCTGGTGGCCTCAAGACGACTTACTTCTCCCAGCCAGCAGCCGGGTGGCCACGGCCCACGACACGCTCACGGTAGATGTCGGACACCATGCCCGCATCCCCGGCCAGCAGCGCCTTAGTCGCACACAGCTCGGCACACATCGGCAGCTTGCCTTCGGCGATACGGTTGGCACCGTACTTGGCCTTCTCCTCGGCGGAGCCCGCCTCGGTGTTCGGACCACCGGCACAGAAGGTGCACTTGTCCATCTTGCCCTTGCCGCCAAAGGCGGATTTTTTCGGGAACTGGGGCGCACCAAAGGGGCAGGCATACAGGCAGTAGCCACAACCGATGCAGCGATCCTTGTCGTGCAGCACGATGCCATCTTCGGTCTTGCTGAAGACATTGGCCGGACACACCTTCATGCAGGGCGCATCATCACAGTGCATGCACGCCACTGAGATGGAGGCTTCGCCAGGCTGACCATCGTTGATGGTCACCACACGGCGACGCTGGATGCCCCACTCAAGGGCGGTTTCGTTCTCGTTCTTACAAGCAACAACACAACCGTTACACTCGATACAGCGCTTGGTGTCGCACATAAATTTCATGGTAGCCATGAGGGTTATCTCCTACCTTACGCTTTCTCGATCTGACACAGGGACGCTTTGGTCTCCTGCATCTGGGTTACCGGGTCGTAGCCATAGGTCAACGCAGTGTTGGCGGACTCGCCCACAACGTATGGCTTGGTGCTGACACCGTCGGACTCGGGGTATTGCAGCTCTTCGCCGTGCATCACACCGGCAAAGTGGAACGGCATCCAGGTCTGGCCAGGCAGAACCCGTGGGGTAACCAGCGCCTTGATCAGGATGCGACCCCCTTCGGCGCCCTCCAGCCAGACGTCGTCGCCGTTGCGAATACCGCGGTCGGTGGCATCGGCAGGGTTGATCTCAACGAACATCTCCTGCTGCAGCTCCGCCAACCAGGGGTTGGAACGGGACTCTTCACCACCACCCTCGTACTCCACCAGACGACCGGAAGTGACCGCCAGTGGGTACTTCTTATCCAGGTTGTCGCTGATCACTTTGTCCTGGATGGACTTGAACAGGGTCGGCAGACGGTGTACCTGCATGTCATCGTGGGTCGGGTACTTGGCGATCAGATCGCGACGCGGGGTGTACAGCGGCTCACGGTGAGTCGGGATCTCATCCGGGAAGGTCCAGACGCGACAGCGCGCCTTGGCGTTACCGTAGGGGATCATGTTGTGGGCCAGGGCCACGCGCACGATGCCACCACCGAGGTCAGTAGACCAGGTGCGACCTTCGGCGAGTTTCTTCTCCTCGTCGGTCAGCTCATCCCACCAGCCCAGTTGCTTGAGCAGCTGGTCATCGAACTGCGGGAAGCCGTCCTGGATCTCGGCATCTTTGGACGCGGAGTTGTCCGCCAGGATGCTTTCACCCTCGTACTCAACACCGAAGCGGGCACGGAAGTTACCACCGCCCTGGTTTACGTTGCGATCGGTCCGGTAGAGGATCTGGGTGCCCGGGTGCTTCTGCTCCGGAGTGCCCCAGCAGGGCCACGGCAGACCGTAGGTCTCACCCTTGTTGATGCCACCCGGGGCCTCCAGCGTTTCGCGGGAGAAATCACCCCAGTTCATGGTGTGAGCCTTAACCCGCTCCGGAGACCAGCCGGTGAAGCCGATGGAGCGCATGCCGCGGGCGTACTCGCGCATGATGTCATCCGGGCTCGGCTTGTTATCGATCACGGCGATGTTCTTGGTCCAGGCGTCGGCGATGCCAACGTGCTTGGCCAGGCGATACATGATCTCCAGGTCGTCCTTGGACTCGAACATCGGCTCAACAACCTGCTGACGCCACTGTACGGAGCGACCGGAGTTGTTGACGGAACCTTCCCCTTCGAACACGGTGGCAGCAGGCAACAGGTAAACGCCGTCGCTGCGACGGTGGGCAACACCGGCGATGGTCGGGTAAGGGTCAACCACAACCACGGTTTCCAGCTTGTCCAAAGCGTCACGCACTTCCATCTGACGGGTTTCGGTGTTCACCGACTGACCCCAGAAGAAGGCCAGGCGCAGGTTGTCTTTCTGAGCCAGCTTGGTCTTGTCTTCCAGTACACCGTCGTGCCAGCGAGAGCACGGCATGCCCGGGGTGGTCATAGGATCACGACCCAGGTACTGGTTCTGGTCGAAGCGGCCTTTTACTTGCTCAAACGGCAGTTCCCAGACACGGGACCAGTGCTGCCAGGCACCGGTAGCGACGCCGTAGTAACCGGGCAGGTTGTCGAACAGCAGGCCCATATCGGTGGCGCCCTGAACGTTGTCGTGGCCACGGAAGATGTTGGTACCACCGCCCTGAACACCCATGTTGCCCAGAACCAGCTGCAGGATGGAGTAAACGCGGGTGTTACCGTTACCCACGGTGTGCTGGGTACCACCCATACACCAGATCACGGTGCCCGGGCGATGTTGGGCCATGTGCTTGGCAGCAGCATAAACGGCATCGCGAGAAACGCCGGTGACGTTCTCCACCTCTTCCGGGGTCCAACGCTTGGCTTCTTCACGGATCTTCTCAACACCCCAAACTCGGGCATTGATGAACTCTTTGTCTTCCCAGCCGTTCTCGAAGATGTGCCACATCAGGCCGTACACCAGCGGGATATCGGTACCCGGGCGCAACGGCAGGTGCACATCGGCGTGCGCGGCGGTGCGGGAGAAACGAGGATCAGCAACAGTAATGGTGGCACCGCGCTCTTTTGCAGTCAGGATGTGCTGCATGGCAACCGGGTGCGCCTCTGCCGGGTTGGCCCCGATCAGGAAGATGTTTTTGGCGTTGCGGATATCGTTAAAGGAGTTGGTCTGCGCACCGTAGCCCCAGGTGTTGGCCACACCGGCCACCGTGGTGGAGTGACAGATCCGGGCGGAGTGGTCAACGTTGTTGGTGCCCCACATGGCCGCCAGCTTGCGGTACATGTACGCCGCTTCGTTGCTGAACTTGGCGGAGCCCATGAAGTAGACCGAATCCGGACCTGAGGTCTGGCGGATCTCCTCCATCTTGTCACCGATCTCGGCGATGGCGGTTTCCCAGGACAGCTTCTTCCACTTGCCCCCTTCCAGCTTCATCGGGTATTTCACCCGCTTATGGGAGTGGGTGTGGTAGCGCAGGCCGGCACCTTTGGCACAGTGGCCACCGCCGTTGAACGGATGGTCGAACGCCGGCTCCTGGCCAGTCCAGACACCGTTTTGCACCTCAGCGTAAACGCCACAGCCCACGGCACAGTGGGAACAGATGGTGCGCTTCACTTCAACCGGGCCGGATGCGGTCGCGGTTGCCGCTTCCGCTTTCTTGACCATGCCGGTACCCAGCATGGAAGCGGCGGCGATCCCACCGGTGGTCACACCGGCATTTTTCAAGAACTGACGACGGCTCAGGCCCAGGGCACCCGCTTTCACTTCAGTCGACTTTTGAGTCAGCTTCATGATGGTCTCCTGCCTTATTCGCCGCGCAGCGACGCGTAGTAGCGACGTACGTGGTCAGTTTCACGGTAACCCTGCTTGTCAGCAGCCACGGCAGTGGTGCTGGCAGTCGCAGGAGCGGCAGCCACGGCAGCCCCGGCGACCGGGGCCATCGCCATTGCCTTGAGCAGCCCACGGCGCTCCAGGTTGGTCTTGGTGGATTTCATCTCATCTCCTCATAGCGGACCGTACAACCGGTCCATTGCCGAATCGGCCTCCGGGATCCGAGGTCGGATCCGGAGCACGACTCAATGCCGTTGATTGAGTACTTGGCCGCACGCATTCTCCATAACCACCCAACTGAAAACGTGATCCAGATCTCTATTGACCCGTGCTGCAGGGTCAGATCGCGCACATTTTTGATACGGATCAACCACGGTTATCAAGCAGTTACTCCGTATATATCGAGACAACACCGAAGGTGTTAACAGATTGATCCCCCCCCCTGAAAATGGTGCAGATTGGGCCAGTCATGAGGGCGATTTGTGATCTGCCTCACCTTTCTCTCAAGGCGATGGCGGCAAGCTGGGGTGTCTGGAGGATCGCAGCGGCCGGTGGCCCCGCGACTTCCTATCTGCTCAAGGTTTCAGCGGGACAAATTGTCACACTGCCGACCTCCGGAGGGGAGGAACGCGAATAGTTCTTACCACGATCATTTTCTGTTGCGGCAGCGCACAGATTACCCCGAGCGGTCGGCATTGAAGCGATGCTGGTATGAGGGAACACCCCATTCCGAGAGGGTCTGGCGGGTGGCAGCGGGGCAGACAGGGCTCTGTTCACTGCGAGAGGCGGACAGGTTCGAGAAGCGCCATAGCCAAACTTGCATCGGACCATAACCAAGGCGACGGTTGGCGGCTCGAAGATCCGTGGCAAGATGGACTAATCTGAAGAAAAGTTCACCGATCAAGGAGGGATCGCCATGACCCAGAACTTCATCGTCGGCTTATTTATCAATCACGATCGCAAAGAGTTTTCCATGACCGCACGCCAGTGGGACGCCAAGCTCGACGCCATGATCGCCAAGGAGCAGACCCGGCAGCATGAGTTCCTCCTGCTGGTGCGGGACCTGGATGAGTGCACCGCGGAGCAGGTCAAGCGGGATTTCGTCGAAAGCTTCCAGCACGCCGGCTACACCCGCAGCCCCCGGCAGTACCTGGATGAATGGCGCGCCGGTCCGGACACCAGCCGCGGCTATGCGCCGGCGCAGTAACAACACACGGCTAAAACGATAACGCCCGCTCGAATGAGCGGGCTTTATGGCCACGGGGCAAAAGCACTCCTTACCGGTAGGTTGGGCCAAGCCTGCGCGGCCCAACACCCTAGAGTGCGATCAACCGAACTGAGGCTGTGTTGCGCCGTGCTTCGCTTGGCAGCAACCTACGCCAGAGCAACTTATCGCGCCTCCAGGCGTGCATAGGCCACCACCAACCACTTCACCCCCTGACCATCGAACGCCACCTGGACCCGACTCTGGGGGCCGGACCCTTCATAGTTGATGATCACCCCATCCCCGAACTTGGGATGATGTACGCGCTGGCCCAAAGCAAAGCCGGTCTCGTTAAACTTCTGCTCCGCCTGGTTAAAGCGATTGTACTGGCGAGGGGTTGCCACCGACGTCGATAAGCGCACCTCTTCCAGGTACTGCTGGGGGATCTCCTGAATAAAACGACTGGCCCGGGCCAGGGTCTCTTTGCCGTAGATCCGACGGCTTTCGGCGTAGGTGATATAAAGCTTCTTCATCGCCCGGGTGATGCCGACGTAACAGAGCCGACGCTCCTCCTCCAACCGGTTGCCTTCATCCAGCGCCATCTGGCTGGGAAACAGCCCCTCCTCCACCCCGCACATGAAGACCAAAGGAAACTCCAGCCCCTTGGCGGTGTGCAGGGTCATCAACTGCACCGCATCCTCCGATTCCCCAGCCTGACGCTCGCCGGCCTCCAGCGCCGCATTCGCCAGGAATGCATTGAGGTCGTCCATCTCCTCCGCCTCCTCCGCCTTGACGAAGGACCCCGCCGCGGTCACCAGCTCCTTAAGGTTCTCCACCCGGGCTTCCGCCTTCTCCCCCTTCTCCGCCTGGTACATCGCCAGCAGGCCGGAATGCTGGATCACATGGTCGGTCTGGTTCTTCAGGGTGTAGGTTTCGGTTTCCGCCTCCAGCTGGGCAATCAGCTCCATGAAGCGCTTCACCGCCGAGGCAGCCCGCCCGGCCAGGCCGGACTCGGTCAGCAGTCGCTGACAGGCGCGCCAAAGGGTGATCCCTTCGCTGCGGGCGGTCTGGCGAATGATCTCCACGGTGCGGTCGCCGATCCCCCGGGTCGGGGTGTTGATGATCCGCTCGAAGGCGGCGTCATCATCGCGATTGGCAATAACACGCAGGTAGCCCAGGGCGTCCTTGATCTCCTGGCGCTCGAAGAAGCGCAGGCCGCCGTAGATCCGGTAGGGCACACTGCGATGCAGCAGCGCCTCCTCCAGCACCCGCGACTGGGCGTTGGAGCGGTAGAGGATGGCGCACTCAGACAGCTTGCCCCCTTCCTCCAGGTGCTGCTGGATCCGCCCGACGATGTAGCGCGCCTCCTCCAGCTCGTTGAAGGCGCTGTAGAGGCTGATCGCCTCCCCCTCGGAGTCCTCCGTCCACAGCTCCTTGCCCATCCGCTCGCTGTTATGGCCGATCAGGGCATTGGCCGCATTGAGGATGGTGCCGCTGGAGCGGTAGTTCTGTTCCAGCCGCACCGTGGTGGCGCCGGGAAAGTCGTGCAGAAACTGCTGCAGGTTCTCCACCTTGGCGCCCCGCCAGCCATAGATGGACTGGTCATCATCGCCGACGATCATGATGTTGGCGTGCTCACCCGCCAGCATCCTAACCCAGGCGTACTGGATGGCGTTGGTATCCTGGAACTCGTCCACCAGCATATGGCGGAAGCGCTGTTGATAGTGGCGCAGCAGGGCAGGATGATTGAGCCAGAGTTCATGGGCCCGCAGCAGCAGTTCGGCGAAGTCCACCAGGCCGGCCCGGTCACAGGCCTCCTGGTAGGCCTGGTAGATCTTCAGATAGGTCTTCTCCACCGGGTGAAAGCCCGCATCGATGTGCTGCGGCCTCAGTCCCTCATCCTTCTTCGCATTGATGTAACCCATCGCCTGGCGGGGCGGCCAGCGCTTCTCGTCCAGCTCCAGGCTGCGGATGATCCGCTTGAGCAATCGCAGCTGGTCATCCGCATCGAGGATCTGAAACCCTTCCGGCAGCTTGGCTTCGGTATGGTGAGCGCGCAGCAGGCGGTGCGCCAAACCGTGGAAGGTGCCGATCCACATCCGCCCCACCGGCCCCCGAACCAGCTCCTCGATCCGGGAGCGCATCTCCGCCGCCGCCTTGTTGGTGAAGGTCACCGCAAGAATGGCGTAGGGGCTCTCCCCCTGCTCCTGCAACAACCAGGCGATACGGTGGGTCAGCACCCGGGTCTTACCGGAGCCGGCGCCCGCCAGTACCAGCGTTGCGCCCGGCGGCGACTCCACCGCGGCACGCTGTTTGTCGTTGAGGGTATCGAGCAGGGCAGAGCTGGACATGTCGTGGGGGCCCCTTCGGCTAATCAAAAGGGGGCCAGTATATCAGGCTGGCGCGGCCAGATCCGCGCCCTAGAGCATCAGTCGCAGCGCCTCCAGCGAAGCGATGGTGGCGGTGGGAAGCGAGGTTCCGGGGGGACGGGGACGCCCATCGGGGCGGGGGTTGAGCCAGATCGCCTGGCAACCGGCCGCCACCGCACCCGCCACGTCCGTTTCCGGGTGATCCCCCACATGCAGCAGCTGCGACGGCGTGATCGCCAGCTGCTCGCAGCAGCGCCAGAACAGGTCCGGCGCCGGCTTCTGCGGCCCATCCGGGCCCGCTCGAAGCACAGCGGCGAAGGGGATCTCCGTCATAAAGCGCGCCACGTCCGCATTGCCGTTGCTGATCACCGCTAGGGGATAACGCTTGGCCAGGTCCCGAAGCAGCACCAGTGTCGCCGCCGGCACCCGGATCTCACTGCGCCAATGCAGGAAATGCTCGAGCGCCTCGTCCGCCAGTGCTGCCGCCCGCCCCTCATCCCACCCCAGGGCTGCCAGTCCACTGCTGAGGGCATGACGGCGCCACTCGGTGCTGCAGTGGCGCAACTGGGGCCGCTCCATAAGCACACTCTGCTTGTGCTGTTGCCAATGTTCGGCGGTCACCGTCGCCAGGGTCGGGTGCGCCTTGGCCAGGAAGTCACCGAGACGCTGTTCCGCCCTACGCAGCACCGGCAGATTGTCATAAAGGGTGTCATCCAGATCAAAACTCAGGGCCCGCACCGGCTGCAGGCGGCGATAAAACGGCATCGACTTCCTCCTCATCGCCATGACGGCGTGGTGCCAGTCTGGCGCCAACGGGTCACTGCGGCAAGGGGTAAACCGTCAGACTGCTGGCTACCGAACCGGCACTCAGCAGGAATTCCCCCCGTTTTTCCATCCTTTTTCGCTACACTGGCCCCACATATCACGATAACAACAGGACACCATGGCCAAGCCCAGTCAAACCTACTCCCCGGAGGTGGTCGCGGAAGCGATGAAGATCGCCAAGGCGACCCAGAAGCCGGGCCAGACCAAAGAGCAGACCAAGCTGATCGCCAAGGGGATCGAGAAGGGGATCTTCGAGTACAAGAAACAGCAGAAGGCCCGGGCTCGGGCCGCCGACAGGGCGAAGAAACAGGAACAGAAAGCCAAGGCCCGGACGGTGGAAGCGGAGGAAACCGCTCCGACCCAGAAAGCCCGCACGGAAAACAGGAACACCCCTCCCCTGCCCTGGATCCTGCTGGCGCTCAGCTGGCTGGGCTTTATCTCCTACCTGGTGCTTCAAGCGGGATAAGCCGCTGACGTTTACTCGTCCGGCTTCTTCTTGGCCCTTGGGTGGGCGCTGTCGTACACCGCCGCCAGATGCTGGAAATCCAGGTGGGTGTAGATCTGGGTGGTGCTGAGGTTGGCGTGGCCCAGCAGCTCCTGGACCGCCCGCAGATCGCCACTGGACTCGAGCATATGGGTTGCGAAACTGTGACGCAGTTTGTGGGGGTGCACCCGGGCATCCAGTCCCTGCTTCTGTCCCCACTGGGCCAGCCGCTGCTGGACGCTGCGGCGACTCAACCGCGTCCCCCGCCGGGAGAGAAACAGCGCCTCAGAGGGCGCCTTCAACAGCATCGGGCGCAAACCGAGGTAACGCTCCAGCCAGCGCCGGGCCATCCCCGCCACCGGCACCACCCGCTCCTTGGCCCCCTTCCCCAGGACTCGCACCGTGCCGCCTTGGCGATCCAGCCGATTCAGATCCAGGCCTACCAGCTCCTCAAGCCGTAAGCCGGAGGAGTAGAAAAGCTCCATCATCGCCCTGTCGCGCACCGCCAGGGGATCGGTTTCATCGATCTCCAAGAGGCGATGGAGCTGGTCCGTATCCAGGTTTTTTGGCAGCGGGCGGGCCTGTTTCGGCGCCTGCAGATGGTGGGTCGGGTCCCGCTTGAGCGCCCCCTCACGTTGCAGGAAGCGCACCATCTGGCGCAGCGCTGACAGGGTCAGAGAGAGGGAGCGGGGGGAGAGGCCCTGGCGATGCAGCTTCGCCAGAACCGCCTCGACATGCTGAGTCTGTAATTGGGTCCACTGCGTCACGCCCTGCTCCTGCAACAGCGGCAGGCAGCGATCCAGCTCGCGGCCGTAGTTGCTCTGGGTATGGGGGGAGTATTGGCGCTCGCTATCGAGGTAGCGAAGGAAGCGGTCGACCGCCCTCTTCATCGACCATCAACCCTGTCGATGCTGCAGGCGGAAGCTGAGCAACTGCTTTAGCTGGTCCAGCAGCATGGTGCCCATCTCCGGCACAAAGTGGCTGGGATCATGCGAAGCGATAGCCAACAACCCGCTCCATCGGCCCGGTTCGCCCAGGCCAACCAGGGCCACGGAACCGGTTTCGATCCCCACCAGCCCCAATGCTTCCTGAGCCGGAAGACGCCCCAGGTAGTAACCACGACCATCGAGACGACGCTTCAGTAGCGACGCCACATCCGCCTCTGCAAAGCTGCCGGGGGCCGTGGCAACCATCAGTCGAACCCGGGTGAAGCGGAACTGTGCCCGCAACCGGCTCGCCAAGGCCTGCTGCACCTCGTCCAGGCTCTCCAGGGCCAGCAGGTCAAAAAGCAACTCACTGTAAAATCGGTAGATCTCTTCGTTTCGAGCGGCCACCGTCAGCAACGCGGTGATCTCCTCCTCCAACTGGTTGACCCGCTCCCGCAGCACCCCCTGTTGCCGCTCCACCAGAGAGATAGCACCGCGATCCCGGTGGGGGATCCGCAAGGTCGCCAGCAGTTCCGGATGTTCGACAAAGAACTCCGGGTGGTCCTGCAGGTACTCCTGCACCAGCAGGGGGTCAAGCTCCTGGATAGCTGGGAAGCTGTCCTGGCTCATAGCTCTATCTGCCCATCGTACACATGGGTCGCGGGCCCGGTCATCAAAACCGGTTTGCCCTCGCCCTCCCAGCGGATCTGCAGGCTGCCGCCGGGCAGATCCACCCGAACGTTTTGACCCAGCAGCCCCTGGTGCTGGCCGATCACCACGGCAGCACAGGCCCCGGTGCCGCAGGCGCGGGTCTCTCCGACACCACGCTCGAACACCCGAAGACGGATATGGTCGCGACTGAGCACCTGCATAAAGCCCACGTTGACCCCCTTGGGAAAACGCTCATGTCGCTCCAGCAAGGGGCCCAGCGTCGCCACCGGGGCCGACTCAACGTCGTCCACCTGGAGCACGCAGTGCGGATTGCCCACGGAGACCGCCCCGGCCAATACGGTTTGCTGCTCGGTCAGCAGCAGGTAGTTCTTCTCCGGCTTGTTGGCCCGAAACGGCAGCGCAGAGGGGGTGAAGTCCGGCACCCCCATGTCCACCTGCACCCGATCCTCACCCTCGAGCTTGAGGGTCAGGTTGCCGCGCTGGGTGGAGACGGTCACCACGTTGCGGTTGACCAATCCCTTGTTGCGAACAAACCGGGCGAAGCAGCGGGCACCATTGCCACACTGCTCCACCTCGCTACCATCGGCATTGAATATGCGGTAATGAAAGTCGAGATCCGGGTCGTAAGGGGGCTCCACCAGCAACAGCTGGTCGAACCCGATCCCGGTGTGGCGATCGGCCAGACGACGGATGGCTTCCGGCGACAGGTAGAGGTTCTGGGTCACCCCATCCACCACCATAAAGTCGTTGCCCAGCCCGTGCATCTTGGAAAACTGTATCAAAATTATCGCCTTAAACTTTCCCTATTGGCCCTAGTCTACGGCAACAGACGCTCGCCTTGCCACAACTGTTCCACCCGCTCACGAGCCCGCACCAGATAGGCGTTTTCGCCATCCACCAAAACCTCGGCGGCACGGGGGCGGCTGTTGTAGTTGGAAGCCATGGTGAAGCCATAGGCGCCGGCACTGCGCACCGCCAGAAAATCCCCAGGCTCCAGGGTCAGGGCGCGCTCCTTACCGAGGAAGTCGCCGGTCTCACACACCGGGCCCACCACGTCGTAGTGGCGCTCGGGGCCGGAGCGACGGATAACGGGAACAATCTGCTGCCAGGCGCCGTAAAGGCTGGGCCTGAGCAGATCGTTCATCGCCGCGTCGACGATGGCAAAGTGCTTCTCTTCGCCATGCTTGAGGAACTCAACTTCGGTGACCAGGATCCCGGCATTGGCCATGATCGCCCGGCCCGGTTCCAGGATCAGGGTTTGGGGCCGGTCGCCGATCTTGGCCCGCAGGGCGGCGGCATACTCCGCCGGCAGTGGCGGCTTCTCCTCGTCATAGCTGACCCCGAGGCCGCCCCCCACATCCAGGTGGGTCAGCGTTATTCCCTGGGCCGACAGGCGATCCACCAGTGCCAGCAGGCGATCCAGCGCATCGATAAAGGGCGGCAGGGTGGTCAGTTGGCTACCAATATGGCAATCAACCCCCTTCACCTCCAGGTGGGGCAGCGACACTGCGACCTGGTAAACCCGCTCCGCCTCCGTCATAGGGATCCCGAACTTGTTCTCCTTCAGCCCGGTGGAGATATAGGGATGGGTGCCCGCATCCACATCCGGGTTGACCCGGATAGATATGGGGGCAGTGCGGCCCATCTCCCCCGCCACCCTGTTGATACGTGCCAACTCTGGCTCCGACTCCACGTTAAAGCAGTAGATCCCCGCCTCCAGGGCAGCGCGGATCTCGGCGGAGGTTTTGCCCACCCCGGAGAACACCACCTTGGCCGGATCGCCCCCCGCTTCCAGCACGCGGGCCAGCTCACCGCCG
The DNA here is from genome assembly GCF_039544205.1 of Ferrimonas gelatinilytica. Lineage (NCBI taxonomy): Bacteria > Pseudomonadati > Pseudomonadota > Gammaproteobacteria > Alteromonadales > Ferrimonadaceae > Ferrimonas > Ferrimonas gelatinilytica. Next base: position 155,322 of record NZ_BAABLF010000004.1, read on the forward strand.
GAGACGATGTCGAAGCCACTGCCCAGTCGTGCCAGCAGGTTGAGGATCGCCAGGTTGGAGTTGGCCTTGACCGCGTAACAGATCAGGTGCGGATGGTTACCCACCGCCTCGGTAAAAGCCCGGTAATGACGCTCAATGGTGGCGCGGGAGTAGATGTAGCAGGGCGTGCCGTGCTGACGGGCCAGCTCGGCCACCGGCACAGATTCGGCCCAGAGCTGGCCGTCACGGTAGTTAAAATGATCCACGAAGTTCCCTTTTCCTGATGATCTTGGGTAGTTACTCGACGTTCGATGCCTCGGAAGAAACCTCCTCTTCCGGGGCGTTCTCTGCCTCGGCGGCGGGGGCGTTGTCCTGCACAGGCTCAGACTCGGGCAGGTAGAGCGGGCCGGTCTGGCCACAGGCTGACAGCGCCATCAGCAGGGCCAGGACAAGGGGAGTTCGACGCATGGGATCCTCACGGGGTGCCGATTTTTTCTGGATTGGCCGTATAATCGCACTCAGTTTACGCCAAATGCAAAAGAGAGCCTGAAATGAGCCTGGACAGCAGCACCTTCCACCAACTCGCGGATGATGTGATCACCCGCATCACCGATGCCATCGACGACAGCGAGCTGGAGCTCGATTACGATCAGGCCGGCAGCGTGCTGGAACTGGAGTGCATCGACGGCACCCACATCATCCTCAACAAGCAGGAGCCGCTGCGCCAGCTCTGGCTGGCCACCAAGTTCGGCGGCCACCATTACGATTTTCGTGATGGTCAGTGGATCGATGACCGCAGTGGCGACGAGCTGTTCAGCTTCCTCAGCGCCGCCGTAGCCAAGCAGGGGGGGGAATCCCTCACCTTTTAACGCCCTGACCGGCGCACCCGTTCAGGGTGCGCCTCTCAACCGCACACCGGACAGCCCGGTCGCTTGGGCAGCTTCATCTCGCGAAACTCCATGGTCATGGCGTCGATCATCAGGATGCGACCAGAGAGGGTCTTGCCCATGCCACTGAGCTGCTTAACCGCCTCGGTGGCCTGCAAACATCCCACCATCCCCACTACGGGGGCCAGGATCCCGCTCTCGACACAGGAGAGCTGCTGCTCCCCGAAGAGGCTGGCAAAACATTGGTAGCAGGGCTTCTCTTCGGCATAGTCAAACACCGTTACTAGCCCCTCCATACGGATAGCGGCGGCGGAAACCAGGGGGACCCGATACTGGTGGCAGCAGCGGTTCAGCGCCTCACGCACCACCAGGTTGTCGGTGCAGTCGAGCACGATGTCATGGGCTTTGACCTGCTCGGCCAGCTCAGGATCCTCCAGCAGGCGATCGATCACCGAGATCTCCACGTGGGGATTGAGACCCGCCAACTCCTCGGCGGCAGACACGGCCTTGTTGACGCCGATACGCCGATCCCGATGCAGCACCTGCCGCTGCAGGTTCGACAGCTCCACGTGGTCAAAATCCACCAGGGTGAGGTGGCCGATCCCCGCGGTTACCAAATACTGGGCTGCGGCGCAGCCGAGCCCGCCAACCCCGAGCACCAGCGCCCTGGCCTGTTTCAGGGCCTCCTGGCCATCGATATCAAAAGCGCGGATCACGATCTGACGGTTATAACGCATCAGCTCCTGATCGGAGAGGATCTCCTCCATGTCGCTCATCACAGGCCTCCCCCCAGCTGACCGCTGAGGGCGGCGTTAAAGGGCTCGACCGTAACCTGTGCGCCGATCGGCTGATCGCCGCTGTCCCGGGGCAGCACAATGAAGCAGTTGGCGCGGCTCATGGAGGTGGTCATGTCGGAGCCCTGGGCGCCGGTGGTGGTCACTTCGAGCACCCCGGCGGCATTACGGGAAAGGATCCCGCGCTGGTACTCCTGTCGCCCGGGGCCTTTTTTGATGGGGTCCTGCAGCGTCGCCTCCAACGTCAGCGCCGGTGCCCGGCGCTCCCCACCCAGGTGAGCCAGCAACGGCTGCACTAGCTGGTAGCAGGTCACCATGGAGGAGACCGGGTTCCCCGGCAGACCACAGAACCAGGCGTTAGGGAGCCGACCGAAGGCGAAGGGTTTACCGGGCTTGATCGCCAGCTTCCAGAAGTTCACCTGCCCCATCTCATCCAGCACCGTCTTGATGTAATCCGCCTCCCCCACGGAGACGCCGCCGGAGGTGATCACCAGGTCGGCACGGGCATCCGCCTCGGCAAAGGCGGCACGCACCGCCGCCAGGTCATCGGGGATCACCCCGAGATCGATCACGTCGCAGTGCAGGGTCTGAAGCATGGTGCGCAGGGCATGACGGTTGGAGTCGTAGATCTCCCCCGGTGCCAGCGCTGTGCCCGGTGCTTTCAGTTCATCGCCGGTGGAGAACAGCGCCACCGTAATTTTTGGCCTTACCGGTACCTCCGCCACGCCAACCGTAGCCAGCACCCCGATCTCAGCGGCCCCGATGCGGGTGCCCGCTTCCAGCACCCGTGTGCCGGCTCTCAACTCGCTGCCCCTGTCGCGGACAAAGGCTCGGGGGCGGACCGCCTCGGCGAAGCTGGCCATCTCCCCCTCCCGGATCACCACCTCCTGCATCACGACACTGTCGAGCTCCGGGGGCAGAAACGCCCCCGTCATGATGCGGACGCACTCACCGGGGCCACATCCGCCCTCGAAGGGCACACCTGCGAACGCCTTGCCTACGACCCTCAACCGGGTCGGCCCTGTCACCTCTTCGGCACGAACCGCATAGCCATCCATCGCCGAGTTGGCGAAGGGGGGCAAGTCGATGGCCGCTTCAATATCCTGGGCCAGCACCCGGCCCGCGGCCTCTTCAAGGGGCACCCGCTCCACGGCTGTAAAGGGCGTCACCGCCGAGGTGATCTTCTCTATGGCATGGTGGGGCAGCATCAAGCCCGGTTGGTTGCAACAGTCTTGGCTCACGTGTGGGGTTCCTCGTTCGACCGGGAGTGAATATCTGAGTTATCGTCGATTATGCCACCCTGCCCTCAACTTGGAGCGGGGCGGATCACATTCGGCTTGCATTGCCTTCGACACTGCCTATAATTTCGCCCTCTTTTCATCCGGGAGCAAACTCCCGGGTCGTTTTCCATCGGGTTCCCTCACCCCGCCAATCAAAAAGGTGACAGATGCAACCGCTTCATCCGGCGCAAACCCGTCGCGCCCTGCTGATCCTGATCAGTTTCCATATCTTCATTATTGCTGCCTCCAACTACCTGGTTCAGCTGCCGTTTCAACTCTTCGGCTGGCATACCACCTGGGGCGCTTTCAGTTTTCCTTTCGTCTATCTGGCCACCGATCTAACGGTTCGGATCTTTGGGGCCACCGCCGCCCGACGCATCATCTTCGCGGCCATGGTCCCGGCGCTGGTGATCTCCTACCTGGTTTCCGTAGTCTGGCTTGATGGTCGCTACGTGGGCCTCGGTGGTCTGGCCGAGTTCAACACCTTCGTCGGCCGCATCGCCCTGGCCAGCTTCTCCGCTTACCTGCTGGGGCAGTTGATGGACATCAAGGTATTCGCCCGGCTCCGCCAACAGGCGGCCTGGTGGGTTGCCCCCGCCGCCTCCACCGTGGTCGGTAACCTGGTGGACACCCTGGTGTTTTTCTCCATCGCCTTCTACGCCAGCAGCGATCCCTTCATGGCGGAGCACTGGACCGAGATCGCCATGGTGGACTACGGCTTTAAGCTGATGATCAGCCTGATGCTGTTCCTGCCCGCCTATGGGCTGCTGCTGCGGGTCATGAGTGAGCGACTGCTCAAGCCTGCCCAGGCTCACGCCATCCTCGGCGAAACCCGCCCCGCAGCCTGACCAAGGTGCGCCACCCCGAGGTGGCGCACCACCGCCTCAAATCGGCTTCCCAAGGATGCAAGCTCAGTGATGGACAGGTAAACTCCGTCGCTCTTTGTCTCCCGATAGATGCTGAGTAGGAGCGCGTATTCATGACCCGGCCCAGTACCCCACCCCTTGATTCCATGCCCTTCAATCGCCAGTGGCGACTTCAGTGCCAACGCTGGGCCGAGGCCGCTGGCAGTGACGGTGCCCATAACCTGGCCCATATCCAGCGGGTAGTGGTGACCGCGCAGCGACTGGGACAGCAGGCCGGCGCCGAACTGGCGGTGATCCTGCCCGCCGCCTGGCTGCATGATGTGGTGCTGATCGACAAGCGCGACCCGCGCCGGTCACAGGCCTCGCTGCTGGCCGCCGACAAGGCGGTATCCCTGCTGACGGAACACGGCTATCCCCGGCAGTACCTGGACGCCATCCATCATGCCATCGCCGCGCACAGCTGGTCTGCCGGGATAGAGCCCACCACGCTGGAAGCGCAGATCGTTCAAGACGCCGACCGACTCGACGCCCTGGGGGCGATCGGCCTGGCGCGCTGCCTGATGCTCGGTGGTGAGTTCGGCAACCAGCTCTACCACAGCGAGGACCCCCTGGCGTCCTCGCGTCCCCTGGACGATGGCCAATACTGCCTGGATCACTTCTTTACCAAACTCCGGCACCTGCCCGGCCAGTTGCGCACTGAGGCGGGCCGCCAAGAGGGAGCGAAGCGCTGGGCACTGATGCAAACCTTTATCGATCGCCTGCAGCAGGAGATCGCCCAACCCGGAGAAACCTCATGATCCCGATGACGTTGCGGGATGCCCCGCTGGAAGAGATCGCCGCACTGACGGCGCAGATCCCCGAGTTCGATCTGCCCTATCAACTCCCCGATTACCAGCAACGTCTGGCCGATACCCCATATCGGGCCCGGGTGATGGAGGTGGCCGGGGAAGCTGCGGGTTTCATGGTGGGCTACGCTCGCGATGATTCGGAGTTCTACTGCTGGATGGCGGGGGTTCTGCCGGACTTTCGCCGCCTGGGTCTCAGTCAGCTGTTGCTGACCGACCACATGGAGGCCGCCGCCGAAGCGGGCTACCAACGCCTGACGGTCAAGAGTCGCAATCGCTACCCCGCCATGCTGCGCCTGCTTATTCAGAACGGCTTCCACCTGGTGGCGCTGGAGAAGCGGGGCGATGATCCGCAGGATCATCGCCTCCATTTGGAAAAAACTCCCTCCACAACTTGCGAAGGCTAATGATATTGATTATCGTTTGGGTGCGTTCCAAGCCGATGAAGTGCTCACCTTCATCTTCCATGACGCACATTGCTCAAGCTCACACCTTCGGCCAGCCCTGTGCTGGCCATTTTTTTGCCTCGATTTCCGGTGCTTCAATCACACCATGACAGTACCTTTGCCACCAGTGACTCAACGCTGGCCGCGGCCTCGGTGATGTCACCCGCCAGCATGTAGGCGGGGCTGGAAACGATCTTATGAGCCTCATCCACCACGACCTCATCCACCGGACAGTCGCAGTGTTTCCCCCCCATCTGGTTGTAAGCCTCAGCCACGCCAAGATCCGTGCCTATGGTGCCCAATACCCCCTCGCCCACGATCTGCGGCAAGAGCACCGGTGAAATACAGAGGTAACCGCTGGGCTTGCCGGCGGCAACAAACTCCCGGGCTACCCGGAGCACATCCTCCTCCACCTTGCAGTCGCTGCCCGCCACGGCAAAATCGCAGAAGTTCTTCGCAACCCCGAAGCCACCGGGCCAGATCACGCCGTCAAATTCCGACATAGACAGGGCGCTCAGGGGCTGGATCTCTCCCCGGGCGATGCGCGCCGACTCCACCAGGATATTGCGCTGCTCCCCCTCCATCACCTCACCACTGAGGTGGTTCACCACCTCGCGCTGGGGCCTATCCGGGGCAAAGCATTGGTATTTCGCTCCACTGCGGGCCAGGGCCAACAGGGTCAATACCGACTCATGGATCTCACTGCCGTCGAAGACACCGGATCCGCTCAACACTACCGCTATCGTTTTCATCCTGACTCTCCCTTGATTTTCAGTACCAAAAACTGATCGATATCCCCATTTAAAATTGTTTTAACATTTTTTGCACCCCCCTCTAGATCTGGTTATTTTCTATGCTACATTGATGCTCGACCATCAGGATGGAGCCTGGTGCTGTACCTCCTTCTCGACACCCTTTGCTGCCATGGATGACGCAGCTATCCACAAAGGGTTGATGATCACCTCGACAAACTGCTACTGCTTGCGATCTCGCGGCCAAGCCGCGCGGCTAAACGCTTTCAGATAATTGCAAGGATCCTCATCACGGATCGCCGATCGTTTGTCCACAGCATCTGTACACAAACTTATCCACAGCTTAATTGCTGCGTTTTGTCATGCGCTTACGGCGGCGCAAAAGCTGGTTTGACGCCCCCTGGCATGGCATCCTACTGGCCTGACTTACCAACCTGATCAGCCCAATGTCCGCGAGCGAACGCAAACCCCTCATCCTGGTCGATGGCTCCTCCTACCTCTACCGCGCCTTCTACGCGCCCCCCCACCTGACCAACTCCAAGGGCGAGCCCACCGGAGCGGTTTACGGTGTGGTCAACATGCTTCGCAGCCTGCTGCGCAAGCATAAGCCCAGCCACATGGCGGTGGTTTTCGACGCCAAGGGGAAAACTTTCCGGGACGAGCTGTCCGCCGACTACAAGGCACAGCGGCCGCCGATGCCGGACGATCTCCGCAGTCAGGTCAAGCCACTGCATGCCATCATTCGCGCCCTGGGCCTGCCGATGATCGTTCACGAAGGGGTGGAAGCCGATGACGTTATCGGCACCCTGGCGGTGGAAGCGGAGAAAGCGGGCTACGAGGTGCTGATCAGCACCGGGGATAAGGACATGGCCCAGCTGGTGACCGACAAGGTCACCCTGGTCAATACCATGACCGATACCTACCTAGACCCCGCCGGTGTGAAAGAGAAGTTCGGCGTCGGCCCGGAGTTGATCATCGACCTGCTGGCCATGATGGGCGACAAGGTGGACAACATTCCCGGCCTGCCCGGGGTCGGGGAGAAAACTGCCCTGGCGATGCTGCAGGGTATCGGCAGCCTGGAGCAGATCTACCAGGACGTGGATGCCGTCGTGCCGCTGGGGTTCCGTGGCAGCAAGAGCATGCCGAAGAAGCTGAGCGAAAACAAAGAACTTGCCTTCCTGTCCTACAAGCTGGCGACCATCAAACTGGATGTGGCACTGGAGGAACATCCTGAAGACCTGAAGATCGGGGAGCCGGATAATGATGCCCTCGCCAAACTTTACGGTGAGATGGAGTTCCGGCGCTGGCTCAGCGAAGTGCTGGACCAGGGTTCGGTCACCAGCCAGATCCAGCAGGATGACAGCACCCCGGCCTCCATGCAGCAAACGGAGCATGAGCTGATCCTAAGTGAATCACAGCTGGACAGCTGGATCGCGAGGCTTAAAGAGGCACCGCTGTTTGCGCTGGATACCGAGACCACCAGCATCGATTACATGGAGGCGGAACTGGTGGGTCTCTCCTTCGCCGTCGAAGCGAGTAAGGCCGCCTACCTGCCGGTGGCCCATGACTATGAGGGTGCGCCCCAACAGCTGGACAGGGAGCGCGTTCTGGCCAAGCTCAAACCCCTGCTCGAGGATGTCGACGCCAAGAAGGTGGGACAGAACCTCAAATACGACATGTCGGTGCTGGCCAAGTACGGCATCACCCTGCGGGGGATCGCCTTCGACACCATGCTGGAGTCCTACTGCTTCAACTCCACAGCGGGCAAGCACAACATGGACGACCTTGCCCTGAAGTACCTCGGGCATAAAACCATCCACTTCGAGGAGATCGCCGGCAAGGGCGCCAAGCAGAAAACCTTCAACCAGATCCCGCTGGAGCAAGCCGCCCCCTATGCCGCCGAAGATGCGGACATCACCCTGCGCCTGCATCAACACCTGATGCCGCGGCTGGAAGCCCTCGAGGGGCCACTTCGGGTATTCCGTGAACTGGAGATGCCCCTGGTTCCCATCATGTCGCAAATGGAGCGCCACGGCGTACGGCTGGACTGTGACAAGCTGCACCAGCAAAGCAGCGAGATCGCCGCCAAACTGACCCAGCTGGAGAGTCAGGCCCACGAGATCGCCGGTGAGGTGTTCAACCTGGGCTCCACCAAGCAGCTGCAGACGATCCTGTTCGATAAGCTTAACTGCCCGGTCATCAAGAAAACCCCCAAGGGGGCTCCCTCCACCGCCGAAGAGGTACTGCAGGAGTTGGCGTTGGACTACCCGCTGCCCAAGGTCATTCTTGAGCACCGCAGCCTGGCCAAGCTAAAGAACACCTACACCGATAAGCTGCCGCAGATGGTCAAGGGGGAGGGGCGGGTGCACACCTCCTACCATCAGGCGGTCACCGCCACCGGTCGCCTCTCCAGCTCGGATCCCAACCTGCAGAACATCCCGATCCGCAGCGAAGAGGGGCGTCGTATTCGCCAGGCCTTCATCGCCGAGCCCGGCTGCTGCCTGTTGGCAATCGATTACTCCCAGATCGAGCTGAGGATCATGGCTCACCTCTCCCAGGATCCGGGTTTGCTGGATGCCTTTGCCCACGGCAAGGATATCCACCGGGCCACCGCCGCCGAAGTGTTCGAAGTCCCCTTCGACGAGGTGACGACGGAGCAGCGCCGTCGGGCCAAGGCGGTGAACTTCGGCCTGATCTACGGCATGTCCGCCTTCGGCCTGGCTAAACAGTTAGGTATCCCGCGCTACGAGGCCCAGGCCTACATCGATACCTATTTCGAGCGCTACCCCGGTGTCCTGGCGTACATGGACCGCACCCGGGCACAGGCCCGGGAGGACCACTACGTCGAGACCCTGATGGGACGCCGCCTGCACCTGCCCGAGATTAACGCCCGCAACAAGATGCGTCAGCAAGCCGCCGAGCGCACCGCCATCAACGCGCCGATGCAGGGCACTGCCGCAGATATCATCAAGAAGGCGATGATCCTGGTGGATGAATACCTGCAACAGCAGGAGAGTTCGGAGATCCGACTGCTGATGCAGGTACACGACGAACTGGTGTTTGAGGTCCAGGAGGAGAAACTGGCGGCCCATCAAAAGGTGCTCTGTGAACTGATGGAGCAGGCCGCAGAGCTTGACGTGCCACTGATCGCCGAAGCCGGCAGCGGCTGCAACTGGGACGAAGCCCACTGATCATGGGGCCTGCAGCGCCGGGGGAGGGTGATCGACACCACAGAATTGTCCCCTCGCCCGGCCGAAGCCTATTCCACCTGGGGTCGAAACGTTATCCTTTGCGAGTAGGGTACAGAGGTAAGATGTTCTTCTTTCCAACCTGTTTTGACGGCACTGGCCGTCGCCAACATTTGGCCCCCGGTGACTTCAGTCACCGGGGTTTTTTATGCCCGAAGCGCTAAGGCGGCAGGGTGTGACCGGATCCACACGCCATTTTTAGAGTAAATGCTTTAACCTGGTTTTTTCCTGCGCTATATTGTCGCCACGTGTTCAATCCTCGCGGTTGGAGCGTCTTGTTATCGTTTATTGGAAGGCTTGTTCTAACAACACCTTTAACCCGGGGCCCCTTTGGCCACCGGGTTTTTTTATTCTCATTCAGGCGCTTCACGATGGCGTCGCGGGGCCCCGCTTCCAGGTCCAGGAACCGAAACGAAGAGGCCACGCCTCGCAATGGGCTTGCGCTCACCACGGCAGTGACTCCGCAGCCTCCCCCGGATAACGCCTCCGGGCACAGGGCATCGGGCAAAACCGGGTCGAGGTCCGTGAGATAAAACGGGAAAGCCTGAGGTTACCCAAGTCTCGGGTTCAGGCCATCACGGAGGATGAAGAGAGGGGGGAGAAGGGAGCTCATCACAGGGGGCATTGCCCCCCATCAGGTACTGCCGCCAGTGCCAACCCTCGGCCTGGAGACAGTAACCCAGGCTCTGGGTTGGCGCTTTAGAAAGGCTGCGTTTCGTCGTCGTGACGCTGGAACCAACCGTTAAGCACCGCCAGGGCCGGCTCGCGACCCGTCCCTTTGAGGGAGGAGAACAGCTGCACCGTGACCTCTCCCTCCAGTTCCGCCAAGGTTGCCTTCACGGTTCTGAGGGTTTTCTGCTTCTCCGCCTGCTTCAGCTTATCGGCCTTGGTCAGCAGCACCAGCACCGGCATCTGCGCCGCCACGCCCCAACGAATCATATTGAAGTCCAGATCTTTAAGCGGGTGACGGATATCCATCAATACCACCAGCCCCTTAAGGCAGCGACGCTCCTCCAGGTACTGGGCCAGCTTCTCCTGCCACTGCAACTTCATCTCCAGCGGCACCTTGGCAAAACCGTACCCGGGCAGGTCGATCAATCGCTTGTCATCGTCGAGCCGAAACACATTGATAAGCTGTGTGCGGCCCGGTCGCTTACTGGTGTGTGCCAGGCCGCGATGGTCGGTTAAGGTGTTGAGGGCGCTGGATTTACCCGCGTTGGAGCGGCCGGCAAAGGCGATCTCCATGCCCTGGTCGTCGGGCAGGTGGTGGATATCCGGCGCACTGGTTACAAAGTGCGCGCGGCGAAAATCGATGGTCTGTTCTGACACGTAAGTCTCCATGGGGCCGTGCTGCCTGAGCGGGATTAGGCTCACAAAATGCAGCAACTCTTAGATCTGGCATCGGTTTTGTGTAAAATGCCTGCAGCATGCTCCCTCCATTTTAACAGGCGAGTGATGCGGCAGGGAAAGAAACGCTTAAGAAGAAAAAGTTGGAACATCATGAAAAAGTTTGCTGTTGCCCTCGCTGTACTGTCCACCCTCTCCACCTCAGCCATGGCCGAAGGAGATCCGGTCGCTGGCCAAGCCAAAGCGGCCACGTGCATCGCTTGCCACGGAATGGACGGAAACAGTCCCATCGATCTTTACCCCAAAATCGCCGGCCAGCATCAGGACTACCTGATCAAGCAGATCAAAGAGTTTAAGCTGGCTGCCCAGACCGGTGGCGCACAAGGACGCCATGATCCTGTCATGAGTGGTATGGCCATGATGCTGGCCAGCGAGCAGGACATCGCCGATGTCGCGGCCTATTATGCCGGTCAAACCATCTCGCCTGGCGCGCCGGCCAGCGAAGAGGTGCAGAGCCGTGGTGAAGCCCTCTACCTGGGTGGCGACCTTGAGCGCCAGATCACCGCCTGTTCCGCCTGTCACGGTGCCGACGGCCAGGGCATGAGCCTGGCGGGTTATCCGGCCATCGCCAGTCAGCACAGTGCGTACATCAAAGGTCAGCTGGAGAAGTTCCGTCAGGGCCAGCGTCACAACGACCTCAACGGCATGATGGGCGATGTTGCTAAAAAGCTGAGCGACGAGGAGATCACCATCTTGGCCGACTACATCCAGGGGATGCAGTAATCCTATCGCCTCTACCGGCAGATAAACGGGCCTACGGGCCCGTTTTTTGTGGCCCAAGCTTCGTAAGAGCTCGAAGAATAGGCATCTCCGCCCCCATTTCCTCAATGGGTGGTTAAAATCACCACAAAAGTCGGACTTAAAGCGCGATTAAACTGCCATGGGAATGTAAGAGATTGTCCCTTTTTCCATACTGCGATCACGCTTTCATTTATCCAGAATTTGATATTTTCAAATAAATTTCAATGTTTTAATTGTTTAACAATTAAAATCATCCCTTTCACTGGATTTTAAAAAAGTTGCGATCTAGCTCAAACTGGGTAAAGTGAGCGTCAACAGGGCAGGGTGAGCGGTCATGGAATGGCTGTTACCTCCTTCGTCGAGGACTCGCAGGATGTGAGTCATGAGATCTGCAAGGCGCTCTGAAAGGACAACACAAGTCGCAGAGCTTGGCCCCAGGGAGTTGGGGAAAAGGAAGCTTCACCATCAGGACGATGTTGGCCACGGGGAAACGTGGCGATTGCCGTTAGGGAACGACGGACCCCCAAGGAAGACCCAATAAGCGTCAAGGCTGACCAAAAACAAGAAAACGGCACGGAAGCGCGCAAAAATAAAATGGAATCAGACCGGGAGCGTCACTAAGCAGGAAAGGATCCCCTGATTAACTATACAGAGGTGTGTCGATTGGCACCCCGACAAGGCGACAGGTTACCCCTGTCGCCTTTTTTATTTCCTGCCGAATCCCACCACAGATCCCTCCAAAATCGACGCGTTCTTCCAACGTTTACGCCAAGAGTTCAGTATCAAATGGCTGATACCACCAATGCATCCGCTTACGCCTTCGTTTGGGGTAAAGAATAATCCCAGCCAACTGTAAGAGATCGACCATGATATACCCCAACCATTTCTCGATCTGAGTCACAAGAAAACTGCTATCTACATATTTTTCAGCTATTTAGAGATTTAACAATTTTCATCCTTACCTTCAGGACTCAAAACCCAAGTTGCGGCAGTGCGTTATCTCGGTAAAGTACGCAGCAACAGGGAGGGCCACAGTCCAGGAGCGGCTGCTGGCGACGAGGGAAATGAGCACGCAGGATGCGAGCCATGAAACCGGATGTCACCCTGAGAGCGGAGCTCGCAAGCCGGAGGGCTTGACCCCAGGGAGTCAGGGGATGCCACGGAAGATATGACATCAGGACGATGTTGACCACGGGGAAACGTGGGAATTGCCGCCAGGGATCGACGGACCACCAGGGAAGATCCAATAAGCGTCAAGGCTGACCAAAAACAAAAAACAGCACGGAAGCGCCCAAAAATAAAATGGACCAGACCGGGAGCGTCACTGAGCAGGAAAGGAACCCCTGATTAGCAATGTAAAGGGGTGTCGATTGGCACTCCGATGAGGCGACAGGCTAACCTGTCGCCTTTTTTATTGCCCATGCCGACACGCCGGCACGGTATAATGGTGACTCGACCTAGCGCCAGGAAGTCCCATGCTCTGCCCTCTGTGCCACCACGACGACACTCCCCACTACCACCAGGACAAACGCCGGCACTATTTTCAGTGTGCCCGGTGCGCTTTGGTCTTTGCCGACCCCAGTGCGTTGCTGCCGACGGCCGCAGAGAAGCAGGTCTACGATCAGCACGAAAACCACCCGGATGACCCGGGTTACCAGCGCTTCCTATCCCGCCTGGCGGATCCCCTGCTGGCCCGTCTCTCCGGCTCACAACAGGGACTGGACTTTGGCTGTGGACCCGGTCCGGCCCTGGCGAACATGCTGCAGCAAAGCGGTCATAAGGTCGCCCTCTATGACCCCTACTACGCTCCGGATAGAACCCCTCTGCGCCAACGCTACGACTTTGTGACCTGCACCGAAGCGATCGAACACTTCTACCGTCCGGCACGGGAGTGGCAGTTACTGATGGATCTGCTCAAGCCCGGCGGCATACTGGCGATCATGACCAAGCTGGTGCGCAGCCCGGAAGCCTTTACCCAATGGCACTATAAAAACGACCCGACCCATGTGTGTTTCTTCAGCAAGGCGACCTTCCGTTTCCTGGCCCGGCAACACCACCTCAGTGTCGAATTCCACGGCAATGACGTCATCCTGCTGCAAAAACCGGCATAATCTGGTATAAACGCCGGCCCTAATGGAGGCTATCCCATGACCCGAATGAAAAAATCCCGCAAAGTGAACACCAACGGTCCGAACCGACCGCCGCGGGAAAAGAAACAAGAGAAGATCGCCAGCAAGAAGGCGGGCAAAGGCCAGAAGGCCGGTAATCGCCACAGCGGCACGGCTGTGAAACAGGCGGATAAGGCCAATGCGGCCCATGACCCGCGCCTGGGCAGCAAGAAGGCGGTTCCGCTGGTGCTGGACAAAGCGAGTGCCCCCCAGCCCCGGAACCCGGTGTCCCCGGAGAAGGAGCTGAGCAAGCTGGAAAACGACGCCCGCCTGCATACGCTGCTGGAGCGCGTTGAGGATGGCGAAGTGTTGGCCCAACATGACCAGTTCTACCTGGAAACCACGTTGGCCCGCATCGCCGTGCTGATGGACGAGCTGGGGATTCAGGAGTCGGCGCACGACGCACCTGATCCCTCTGCCGACAAGCGGGAGCAGCTCGATGACGAGGATCTCTTCGCCCAGTTCGAGCAGGGTGAAGACCTGCTGAAGCAGTTCAAAGAGTAAGGGAGGGAGACCCCCATGACATTACAGGGAAGTCTTGTCCTGCTGGGCAGCCTCATCATCCTGGCCCTGGCCGCTTATGCTGCCCGATTGCTCTGGCAGCTTCGTCAGCAGAAGCGTGCCCAACAAGCGGCCCGGGCTCAGCGCAGCAGCGAGCTGCACTCCCAGATCCTGCTGATCGCCAAAGCCTGCCACCAGGAGCAGTGCGAGCCCGCCGAAGGGGCATTACGCCTGGTCAACTTGTTGCGTGGCTTACCGGGACACACTCCGGAGCACTGGCGCGCCCTCTACCCGGACCTGCACGCGCTGTATGACAAGATCGCCGACCACCCGATTCTCGACGCCCGCAAGGCGCTCAAGCGCAATGAGCGTATGCGACTAGACTTGGAGCGAGAGCGATGGGAAGACCAGCTCGGGCCGGCCATGCTGAAGGATCTGGAGCGGTTGCTTGAGGCCCGGTGGCCCTGAGAGCAACGAATAGATGCAGTACGGTTCCCTCGGGAACCGTTTTTTATGGTCGAATGTTGAGTTTGATCGCACCTAAACAACAAAGTGGCAAAATCCCGCTCATGCACTGTGGTCTGACTCAACAAAAGCGGCATAATGCCAACAGATGCATTAAAGGAGTGACCCCGTGCAGGACAAAATCAGCTGGAACCAGGCCCTGATCGAGAAATATAACTATTCCGGGCCCCGCTACACCTCATACCCCACTGCGGTGGAATTTCATCCTGACTTTACCGATTCCCAGCTCGATGCAGCCATCCAGGGATCGGACAAAACTCACCTGTCGCTCTACCTGCATATCCCCTTCTGTCATAAGCTCTGCTACTACTGCGGCTGCAACAAGATCATCACCCGTCACGCCCACAAGGCGGATCAGTACCTTGACTACCTGGAGCAGGAGATCAAGAACCGGGCGGACAAGTTCCAGCACTACACAGTGACCCAGATGCACTGGGGCGGTGGCACCCCCACCTTCCTCAATGGTGATCAGATCCGGCGACTGACCGGGTTGCTCAAAAGCCACTTCCGTTTTGCCGATGAAGGGGAGTTCTCCATCGAGATCGATCCCCGTGAGATCGATCTGAGCTTGCTGGATGTGCTCAAAGAGGTGGGTTTCAACCGCATCTCCGTTGGCGTTCAGGACTTCGACAAGCGAGTTCAGGCCGCGGTGAACCGCGAACAGGATGAGCAGTTCATCTTCGACCTGGTCGATGCTGCCCGAGAGCGGGGTTTCCGCTCCACCAATGTGGACCTGATCTACGGCCTGCCCCACCAGACGCCGGAAAGCTTCCAGGCCACCCTGGAGCGGATCAAAGATCTCAGCCCGGATCGCCTCAGCGTCTTCAACTACGCCCACCTGCCGCACCGGTTCGCCGCCCAGCGCAAGATCCATGACGAGGATCTGCCCACCCCGCAGCAGAAGCTGAAGATCCTAGAGAACAGCATCAATACCCTGACCGATGCCGGCTACCAGTTCATCGGCATGGATCATTTCGCCAAGCCCGATGACGAACTGGCCCGCCTGCAGCGCGCCGGCAAACTGCACCGTAACTTCCAGGGTTATACCACCCAACCGGATGCGGACCTGCTCGGCCTCGGCGCCTCCGCCATCTCCAGCATCGGCAACGCCTACGCTCAGAATGCCGTGGCCCTGAAGGACTACTACCAGGCGATGGATCAACAGGGGCATGCACTGGCCAAGGGCTGCCTGCTCGAGCGCGATGACTTTATTCGCCGTGACGTGATCAAGCAGCTGATCTGCCACTTCACCCTGGACAAGCGGACCATCGAAGCCCAGTGGGGCATCGAGTTTGATGATTACTTCGCGGAAGACCTGGCCCTGCTGGCCCCCTTTATCGAAGACCAGCTGGTGACCCATGAGGGGCCGATCATTACCGTGACGGCCCAGGGCAACCTCCTGATCCGCAACATCTGCATGTGCTTCGATCGCTACTTCCGCGATAAGGCCAGACAGCAGCAGTTCAGCCGGGTTATCTAAACCGGGCTGGCATAGTAGCGCCACCGCCATACCGGCGGTGGCGCTTTTTTGTGCCCTTCGGGTACACTCAAGCCCTCAAGGAGAACTCGCAAAAGGATAGGATCATGCCCTCTCTCGGCAAAATGCTGCTCTGTAGCGGAGCCCTGCTCTGCAGCAGTGTGCTGGCCGGCTGTGCCGGAAACCCCACCTCGGAAGCCCACCTCGACACCCTGATGGACCAGGCTTGGCAGCTGCAGCTGACGCGCGACCCGCAACTGGCACAGCGCTTCGGCGATGAGGCGGCCGCCAGCCGATTGCCGGACCTGAGCCCCGCCACCCTGGCCGCGCAACAGGCGCTTGCTGAGGCACTGCTGGACCGGGCCACGGAGCTGGACCCGGCGCAACTGGACACCGAGCAGCAGGCAGACCTGTCGATGCTGCGCTACCAACTGCAGGACCAGGTTGACCGCTACCACTATGGCGCCCACACCATGCCGATTTCGGCAGAGAGCGGGTTCTACGCCTACATCGCCAGCTTTGCCCGAGGCACCCGGCTACAGACGCCGCAACAGACCCAGGCCTATCTGGATCGCCTGGCCGCCCTGCCGGACTATTTCGACCAGCAAACCCGCTGGATGCGCCAGGGGCTCAGCAGCGGGCATACGCTGCCCCGTGTCGTCCTTGATGGCCTGGAGCAGAGCATCGCCGCCTTTATCACCACACCGGAACAGAGCCTCTACTACCAGCCACTGGTCCCCCTGGAGGATGAGAGTGCCAAAGCCCGGGGGCTGGCGTTGATCCGTGATGGTGTGATCCCCGCCTACCGGGCGTTCTACCACTTTTTCGTCAACGAGTACCGTCCCGGGGCGCGGGAAAGCATCGCTGCCACCGCACTGCCAAACGGCGAGGCGTTTTACGCCAACCGGGTTCGCCACTACACCACCCTGGAGATGGACGCGGAGGAGGTGCACCAGTTGGGCCTGTCAGAGGTGGCACGGATCCGGGCCGAGATGGCGGCGGTGATCGCCGACGTGGGGTTCGAGGGCAGCTTTGCCGAGTTCCTTGCCTACCTGCGTACCGATCCACGTTTCTATCCAGACAGCCCGGATGAGTTACTGCGCTACGCCGCCTACCTCGCCAAGCAGGCCGACGCCATGCTGCCGCGTTTCTTCGCCACCCTGCCCCGCACCCCCTACGGCATCAAGCCGGTGCCGGCAGAGATCGCCCCCAAGTACACCACAGGGCGCTACGCCGGCCCCTCGGCGGATGATCAGCCCGGCTACTACTGGGTCAACACCTACGCACTCGACAAGCGTCCCCTGTACGAGATGGAAGCCCTGACCCTGCACGAAGCGGTACCCGGCCACCATCTTCAGATCGCCCTGAGCCAGGAGATGCCACTACACCCGCTGCGCCGCTTCAGCTACATCAGCGCCTTCGGCGAGGGTTGGGGGCTTTACGCCGAGAAGCTAGGGCTTGAAGGTGGTTTCTACCAGGATCCCTACAGCAATTTTGGCCGTTTAACCTACGAGATGTGGCGAGCCGCCCGCCTGGTGGTGGACACCGGTATGCACGCCAAGGGCTGGAGCCGACAGCAGGCGATCGACTTCCTCGCCGCTAACACCGCCCTGTCGCTGCACAATGTCACTACGGAGATCGACCGCTACATCGGTTGGCCGGGTCAGGCACTCTCCTATAAGATCGGGGAGTTAACCCTGTGGCGACTGCGCCGGGATGCCGAGCAGGCCCTAGGAGCCGAGTTTGATCTGCGCCAGTTTCATGACCAACTGTTAAGTGCAGGCAGCTTACCTTTGCCGCAGCTGCAACAGCGTATCGAAGATTGGATCCAACAACGCCGGGAGGGCACCGCCTCATGATGGAAAAACAGACCGAAACCGAGATCCAGGCTGCCGTGCTGCGGCGCCTGCTGAGCCACCTGGACAACCACAAGGAGGTTCAGAACATCGATTTGATGATCCTCGCCGACTTCTGCCGTAACTGCCTGGCCAAGTGGTACCTGGCGGAAGCGGAGCAGCGCGGAGTCACCATGGACTACGATGCCGCCCGGGAAGCGATCTACGGCATGCCCTACAGCGAGTGGAAAGAGAAGCACCAGAAAGCCGCGACGCCGGAGCAGTTGGCCGCCTTCGAGGCTCGCCAACAGGCTAAAGCCGAGCAATGACGCTGGATCAACTGATGGCAGGCTGTCCACTCTGGCGCCAGACAGAGCAGGGCCGCCTCATCGGCGTCGACGGCATCCCGCTGAGCTTCGGTATCCTGCGCCATCCTGACGCCCGCGGCGCAGTGGTGATCAGTAACGGGCGGGTGGAGAGCTACCTCAAGTACTGGCCCTGGGTACAGTGGCTGCACCGCCAGGGCTTCAGCGTCTACCTCTGGGATCATCGCGGCCAGGGACTCTCCGGCCGAATGCTCAGCAACCCCCATATCGGCCATGTCGAGCGCTTCGATGACTACATTGAGGACATGGCCCGGTTCTACCAACAAAAAGTGCTCCCGGATGGGCACCGGCATCACTACCTGCTAGGGCACTCCATGGGCGGAGCCATCGGCGCCCTCTATCTCGAACGCCATCCTGATCATTTCGAACGCGCCCTCTTCACCGCCCCGATGTTCGGGATCCGGCTGCCCGTACCCCGGGCGCTGATAAAGCCGGTCAGTGCGGTTTTAACGGCCCTGAAGCCCCACCATTACGTCCCTGGCGGACACGATTACGACCCCGTCCCCTTCGAAGCCAATGAGCTGACCACGGACCGACGGGAGTATGAGCAGTTTCGCCAGCTCTACCGTGACTGGCCCCCGCTGCAGCTCGGGGATCCCAGTAACCAATGGTTGCAGCAGGCCCTGAGGGCCACCGAACGTTTAGGTCGGGCCGAGATCGTCACGCCACTGAAGATCCTGCAGGCGCAGCAGGACACCATCGTCAGCAATGTCGCCCATCACGCCTTCTGCCAGCGCCAGTCCCAGCACCAGTTACATACCCTGGACGGGCGACATGAGCTGCTCATCGAGGCGCAGGCGGTTCGCAAGCAGGTTCAGCGGCACCTGCTGGAGTGGTTCCGATAACCACCGCTCACTGGGCATCCAAATGGGCCGGTCGCCCGCCCGGCGCAGCACGCCCATGGGACTTAAGCAGCGCCAGGAGATCATCCACCGGTTGTGGCGCCCCAAACAGGTAACCCTGGTAACGGGGACAACCTCCCTGGCGCAGCACTTCAAGACACCCTTCATCATCCACCCCTTCCGCCATCCACTCCAGCCCAGTGGCGGCCGCCAGCTCCATCTGGGCCACCAGCAGGGGGTGTCCATCCAGACCACCGGAACCGCACACGTAGCGAGTATCGAGCTTGAGCCTTGTGAAGGGGATCTGGGGCATTCTCGACAAGGGAACAAAGCCAGCACCGAAGTTATCCAGCGCCAGTCGGACGCCCAGCCCACGAAGCTGGACCAGCACCGACTCCAGCTCCGGCGTCAGCTGGGCCAGCTCAGACTCGGAGAGCTCCAGCACCAGCATCTTCGCGGTCAATCCGTGTTGGGCTAGGTGATGCTGCAGACGGGAGGCCAGGGGAGGCCAAAGCAGTTGTCTTGGGCTGACATTGAGCATCAGCTCATCCAGGCCGAAGCGCCTCAGCACCGCCAGATCCCGGCAGGCCCGCTCCAGTTGCAGCTCCACCAGATCGTGGCAAAGTCCGTAACGGTGCGCCACCGGCAGGAACTGCCCCGGTGCGATATCGCCGCGCTGGGGATGGTGCCACCGCAACAGCGCTTCGGCGCCGTGGATCAAGCCATCGGCGTCCACCACAGGCTGGTAGTGAAGCGCCAGCTCGCCCTCGCTCAGGGCTCTACCCAGGGCGTCACGCAGCCACAACCGGCGACGTACCTGCTGCTGCATCTCGCTGCGGAACAGGCAGTAACCGCCGCGCCCCCGGGACTTGCTCTGGAATAGAGCCAACTCGGCTTGCCCCAGCACCAGATCACTGTTCACCTCTGGACCCGGTTGCACCAGTGTCAGGCCGATGCTGGTGCCCATATAGAGGCTTTCCCCGTCCAGTAGCCAGTCGCGGCTGCAAACATCGAGCAACTGCTCTGCCAGGTTCTGAGCCTGGACCACCAGCGCTTCCTGGTGGGGATCCAATCCGGTGAACAGGAGAGCAAACTCATCCCCGTTGAGGCGCCTGACCAAGGCCACCTGGGGGTAATGCTGCTGCAACCGCGCCAGCAGCTGCGCTAGGAGTTGATCGGCGTTCCTGTGGCCATAGACGTCATTGACCAGTTTGAAATCATCCAGGTCCAGGTAGGCCAGCAGGGCATACTCACCCTCCGATGGCTGCTGAAGCATCGGGGTCAGCTGGGCCACCAGCCCGGTGCGGGAGAGGCTAACATCATTGCCGAACTGCCGGCTGCGCAGCGCCATCTCATCGGTAATATCCAGATGGGTACCCACCATGCGACTGGGTCGCCCCTGTGGGTCCCAGTCCACCACCATCGCCCGGTCCTGGACCCAGATGTAGTGGCCATCACGGTGGCGTAAGCGGTGGGTATTTTCAAACAGGCCACCCTGACCAGTCAGGTGGGTTCGAAGTGCCCCCAGCACACGATCGCTGTCTTCCGGGTGCAAACGCTTCTCCCAGGCCCCAAAGCTGCCCACCAGCTCATCGTCACGAAAACCGAGCATCGCCTTCCAATGATGGGAGAAGAAGACCCTGTCCTGGCCAATCTGCCAGTCCCACACCCCTGCCTTGATACCCTCCAGTGCATACAACCAGCGCTGCTCGCGATCCGACAACTGAACATACCCCTGCCGTAGACGGTGATTTGCCTGCTCCATGGTGTCGCTCAGCTTGGCGATCTCGCCGACCTGCCAGCCAGAAAGTGATTGCCAGCGGGGCTCACCCAGACGCAGCGCCTGCTGACGCAGCTGCTCCAGGGGGCGAGCCAGGTAGTAGTAGCCCAGCCAGAGCAACCCAAGAAGCAGCGCCAGGGCGAAGCCCCACAGCCGGCCTAATCGTTCGAGAAACAGAGACTGGCTAACGGCATTAAGCGGTGTCAGATCCTGCTCAAGGTAGATGAGGCGGGGCGCCATATCGGACTTAAGCTGGGCCAGGGGGAAGTAGAGCTGGAGACTACCCCTCTGTAGCGCGGGTTGAAAGTGGTGACGACCGCTGAGTACCGCCGTCCGTGCCAGCTCCGAGCGGTAGCCATCGAGCAGACGTTCGGCCTGGCCGCCACGCCAGACCAAGCGGCTGCCGAAAAATATTCTCTGTTCCCGATCGATCACCGCGGCCGCCAGCAGCTCCTCCTCCTGGGTCCAATGAAGCATCGCCATCTCCACCACCTCGCCCGCTTTGCGCGGGCCGGCGGAGACCAAAAGCTGCTCCATCTGACGGGCGCGCTGGAGCAGCAGGTAGCGCTGCGCTTCCTGCAGATGCTCCCGCATCTGGTCGCGCCCCTGAACAAAGTCGAGCATCACCAGGCTAACGAGGCAACCTGCGAGCAACACTGCGATCAGCAGGGGCAGAGAGAGGGGTGGGAGGCGACGCCGAACCAGGGATTGGCCATCATTCCGTGTCGTCGACAAAGGGACTTTCCTTCACTTCCTGTGTGTCGCCCTAGCATAACCGTGTCTGTGTATGAGGCAAGCCTGTCGGCATCCTTAGCCCTAAAGCCCACCTCGGCACTAGTGTATCGGCACAATAGAGTTTGTACACAAGGCAGGGCCAGGAGCAAAAAAGTTTGTACATAGTGAGTCTGGGCATCTCTTTGGTGAGGTCTTGAACAGACCTGACCGACCTAATCATCTACGGATTCTCATGTTGCCACGCTAGACTCCAAAAGCAATCAACAGAACCTCGTGGTGTACTACAGTTGCCCTGTGCACTTTATATCGGAAGCATCCTAATTATTTAACATATTGCATCCTTAGACTTTTCGCTCTCTCCTTCCGAGTACTCTATCTAATTTGGACAACTAATTATGGCTGGTTTCTTCACTCACTACCTTGCACTTGAACAAGCTATATTAAGCAAACAATTAAATCCTGACATAATAAAATTGATTCAGCAAAATAGGATGTACGCCAATTGGGGAAGCATCGGCCCAGATTACCTTTACTTCCATCCTGATGATTGGCAGCAAGTCGGCCATGTATATCGGTTATGGCGCGATATAATGGGGCCATTATCAGAAGTCATGCAAGCATTGCATTATCTGAGCAATAAAACATCATTACCAATAAACGATTTAACCCAAGGTGCTGTCGATGACGCAAAAGCAGTAATACTATCAGTCAAAGCATTATTTTTCACCAAGCTGTTCGAATATGTAAATGAAAGATTTGACATGTATGAAAAATTTGCCCCTCCGATATATAAGAACCCACAAGGAGATAAAAGCAATAAAAACGGCCTTTGGTGGTGGTCAGACATAGCTCACTCCAAATCAAGTACTGACTACTTAAGATGCATGTGGAAATATGCATCATCCACACATGGACGTACGAGGAAAGAACTCTTTGCATATTGCTTTGGCTATGCCAGTCACATGGGTGTGGACATAATTGGTCACCCTTACGTCAATTATATCGTTGGAGGTCCATACAGACTCCACTGGAGAAGACATGCTTACGTAGAAAAGATTTTAGATGCTTATCTATGGAACCAAATAAAGAATCAATCAGTTACTGATAGCAGTTTACATCACCAGTTCATATTTGATCCTGAAAAACTAAGGCAGGACATGCCCGGCAATCTGAATAAAATGATCACACACTGCATGAATTCAGTTTACAACTCATATGGAAAACCAGTAATGAGATCAGATGACGTTGATGCCATGTATGAGTTATATAACTCTTGGATAAAAGGAACGACTCATTTTGGCATGTTCAATTTGCCAAAACCTGATTTTGATTTAGGTGATATAGAAGAAAGTATTAGAGATAGCGTTAAAAAAATAATAGATAATATAACCAAACATAACCCGCCGCTACCTCCAAACCTCAATCCAGCGACCATACTGGCTTTTCTTATAGGGTTGGTGGGATATATAGAGAAGCTACTTGAAGCAGCCTATGAAATAATAAAGATAGTTGTGACACCAGCTTCAGTGGCCGTCAAATTTATATTATACCAAGTTCTAACACTGCTCTTCGATGCATTTAAAAATATACAGCTAGGGTTAGCTATAAAAGGTTGGCTGTATCCCAGGCCAGAATGGCTAAGTCAATATTTCAGCCATATTATTTACCCCCAGAAATGGCCTGAAGGCGGCAACAGCATATATCCATATGAACATTGGACAAATGGTGCCAATGAGCAGACATATCATATCTATCATCCCGCAGCTTGGATGGCTAGCAACAGCAGCATAAAAATAAACCAAGAACTTCCCCCAAAAGAACCTTATATAAAAAACACAGCAGTTGATTATTCTGCATATAGAAACTTGATTTTTACAGATAGCAATGATGTTAGTCATGCATATTTATTAAAGAATAGTTGCGGAGTACACACTATATCAAGTCAATGTTCTGCAACTTCAGCAGCAATATGGCTAATGAATTCTTTAGAGGAAAATGGGGCAACCGATATACCAAACTTTAACTTAGATGGTGATCGAGGATTTTTGCATGGACCATGGACCGCAAGCAGAGATAACAAAAAAAGCCAATGGAAACCTGGAGATATATCGGAGAGCTGCATATGATTATTTCAGAGGATTCCTCTACCCCTCCTGTGCACGTTTTACTAACGCCTGCAGATTCAGACTTTCTTAACGCATATAATACATGCAACGGCTCTTTTAACGAATTGGTAGATACATCACAACACTCTCGGTTCAACAATCATTGGTGTGAGTCAAGGTCAATCCAGCCTAGTATAAAAAATGGTGTCTTGAATATCGGTTACCAGATTTCCAACACAGGCAACGGAACTTCCGTTTTCCCCAAGATCACGGTTGTAGTTATCTCGCCAATATTATCAGTTTCGTCAAATAGGGCAATTATCAAGCATCATGTTGCAGAAGATATCATGGTTGATGGCGGTCCATTACTATCCGGGGAGTCAAGAACTGGAAATATATCAATTGAAGTAAGAGAAATTTCATGGAAAGTTGACAAGGCAGATGATATTGACCAGATCTATATTATTACTCATGACCCCATATATGACAAGATAGATGCTAACACATTACACTTTATCAACCATGTTAAAAGCATCCCAAGTCGCTCTTTACCTGACAGAAGGCATTTTCTACTTCCAGAATCAGGTTATCGATCTAGTATTAGAATATCATGCTGGAGTAACCACAACCGCAAGATAACATTTTCCAATTCAAAAGTTACCTTCGAAAAAAACACTGCATATTGGTACCATATTGATGCAAGCTATAAGCTGGATGCATCAATGCGATATAGGTTATTCATCCATAACAAAGGATTAATTATCGAACCCTTTGAAATAGATGATTCATTAGATAACAAAAGTATCTTTGGTGGCGAAGTGACTAAACATGACATACATGGTAAGGACTTATCTCTGGCTGTACTTGAAAGGTACCGTCCATTACTTCGAATTGATTCATCCGACACAAGCAGATGTACAAGCAGCTTAGTTAATTATGGTTCGTCAGAGTTTATATCATTTCACTTCCATAGTTTCCCCCAAGATCTCATCCCCATACATTATGTTAATGTGAGGATATATAAAACACGGTGGGTAGATTAACTTATAATCAACAAATGAATTCTCACTTCAATTAAAGGTATTAATCTTGAGCATTACCTGTTTTCAACCTATTTAAAATACTGCCCTTAGCTATGGGTTGCATCCTGTTTAATTAGTATTATTCTTGTGTATAGTAAATTTGTACGCTGCAATTGTGTTCGACAACTCTACATCGTTGTCGGGGATTTTCTTGTCGTAACGCGATACTAAGTTGAAGCAGAGGCAAGGGTTGTCCCAACTTCGCTGCTCACCAGCCAAGTCTGAACTCAGCTTCCATCGACGAATACTATAGCACCTATCAGTAACAACCCATGGGCTGTGTGCTGACCTGACCTCTGAAAGGGGCCCTTACAGACGCAAGTTCGTAAAATTATCCTTCAATTACTAACTCACAATGAAGTGTCCAAGCTCTCCCCACCAATCGTGAACTTGGAACCCTTATCATAATCATTCGCCAGAGCCAGGCACTTATCACATTGAACGCAACTCCGATATTTAGACTTCAATATCGCCCCTGAGGCTCTGCATATATCATCTTCATAAGAGTAGAATGAATTAACAAATCGACTCTCAATCAAACTATATAATTCTGAGCTGAGTCTTTTCTCAATCAAGCCCATTTTCTTCTCTAACCTAACTTCAAACTCCAACATTGTATTAGATTTATTAATCGACCTCCCATCAAACCGACTAGCAAACTCATACCAATCATCAGGAAAGTTATACAAGATGTCTTTCTTAATCCAAGAAGCAAATGCAGAAAGATGAACAAATATCTCATGCTTTGCACAAGAGGCAATTTTATAGTTTTCCTTCTCTAGGTAATTTTCTTTTAGAAAGCTCATGTATCGATGTGGTTCCGAGCTTAGCTGCAGGCTTGGCTCACCAACATACCGCATTGGATTGGCTGCAATAGCCACTGCAGAATCCCTGCTATCAGGTACAAAGTAGCTTAACTTTATCTTGTGCTTATGGCACACATTACTCATCGTCCAATCACGTTTGAAGTAGCAAAAGCCAAACTCACTCAACTGCTCTTCAAAGCATTTTTTGCAAAATCCAATAGGGCCTTCTCCAAGACTTTTTCTCTCTCGTGGTTTTTCTGGAGCAAACACCTTTCTATAGTTTTTTATCGCCATGATTGGACTATCAAATACGCCACCTAGCCTCGCAGAGCCTGAATTCTCTCGAAAGAAGGAAAACAACTCTGGCTGTCTGCTTTTATCAAATAGCCACTTAGTATTATAAGGAACTGAAAAATCAAGGATCCAGCCGCTAGATGATATAACCCATGAACATTCCTTATGGTAGCCATTAACAGCCAGTGTTCTAAGTACAAAGCTATTTAGAGACTCTTCCGGCATTGGAGCAAACGGGTTAAAACGTTCACTCATTCAAATACATCTCAGCCATACCATCGAGTTCGGCTTTCACCACCTTCCAGTCCGGCATCTGCTGACCAAGCAGCCGCCAGAACTGCTCGCTGTGGTTATGCTCAGCGATATGGCAAAGTTCATGGGTTAGGACGTAGTCGACACAGTCCCTCGGGGCTTTAACCAGATGAGGGTTCAGCATTAGTCGCCCTTCTCGAGAACAGCTTCCCCACTGCTTTTGCATCGGCAGAACCCGATAGGGCGGCAACTCGCTAATCCAGCTCATCTGCCGGATCAGCGCCTTCATACGTTGCCGGAACACGCGTCGAGCTTGGGTGTGATACCACTTATCCAGCAGCCCTTTGACCACTTCACGCTGGTTATGCAGCGGTTTGGGCAGCGTTACCTCTAGCCGACCTCGAGCCATCTTGATGCCTACAGAGGCTTCAGGCTCGATCTGCACCTTAAGCTGATATCGGCGCCCGAGATAGAAGTAAGTCTCTCCACTGATGTACTGACGCTCGTGGACATCGTCCATCTGGCTTTGGAAATCCTCCAGATGCTGCCAGATCCAACGAGCACGTTTGTACACGGCATCGCGGATCTGCAGCTCCGTAGCCTCTCTAGGTACTGCTACGACGACACGGCTATCCGGATGTACCTTGATGGTGACCTTATTCTGAGAAGGTTTTTCGGGGCAAAAGCGAACCACCTGGTATTCCACCTTCTGGTCGCCATAAGCAAACACGCCACATTCAGACTGACTTTCTGCAGCGTGCTTGCCCGCCTGCCGGGACAGGATGTCACTCATCGGCGCTGAGCTCCAAAACGCACGATCTTAATGACCTCTTGGATCAACTGCTCAGCCTTATCAATACCCAGAGGCGCGAACAGCAGTGGTAACAGTTCACGGCTGATCGCATTCTCAATCTCATGAGGGTTAATGGAGTACTCGGCCACGGCCTTGGTGACGACGTTGTCGATATCAAAGGCCAACTGCACCAGCTTGTCTTCCGTCAGCTCAGCCGTAGTTAAGACTTCGCTCTCGAACAAGTGCTTGAATAGACCGAAGTAAGCCTGGGCGTGTCGGTTACCGTCGAAGCGATCCGGCAGCTCATCCACCTTGCGCTCTTTCACCTGCTCTTCCAGATCTGCAAACAGCAGGTACTGCTTCACTGGTGCATCAAACATCGCCTTTGCATCGTCGATCGCCTGTTTGAGCAGCTTGGAGAAGTACTCTTGGGCATAAGGGTCATCCGCCAGGTCCTGCTCAATCATCTTGGTGATACGACCGGTGATCTTATCCTTACGGTTACGGGCCTCATCGTCGGACATATCTTCCGGTTTGATGTCCTTACCCAGCTTGTCGACGCGGTACACACCAGCAGGCTCTTGGATCTCAACCCCAGCGACGTGCTTATCCAACAGGGCTTTGATCTCCTCCGCATACTGGTCGTAATCCACCGTTTCTTCGGCGTCCTCCCTTACCAGCTTGCGTAGGTTGCTCATCTGCTTCAGCGTCTCCTTGTAGTGACGACGCTTGGCTTCATCAAAGCTCTTGTCTTCAAAGAAGCTGGCCGACTGCAGCGCCACCTTCAGGCAGTTAGCAAACGCCGATAGGGCGCCATAGAAGTCATCCCGCTTCTTCAGGTTAAGATCAATAAACTGACCGTTTTGCTCCTCAATCTTTGGCGCCAACGATTGCCGCAACGCAGCACCATCTTGCTTGTTCTTCACATCCGCAAAGATGGTCCAGAGGTCGTCATACAAGCCCGGCAGTTTCTTGTATTCGGTATCCATCCGGTCATAGAGGCCTTTCAGGTCATCGATATCGAAGCCGTCCTGAGTGCGCTCAGCGAGGTCCTGATACTGCTCGATAGTGGTATCCAGCTCTTTCAGGATCCCACGGTAATCGATGAGGTAGCCAAACTGCTTGGCCTTATGCAGCCGGTTAACCCGGGCAATGGCCTGGATCAGGTTATGCTGCTTC
The DNA here is from genome assembly GCF_039544205.1 of Ferrimonas gelatinilytica. NCBI lineage: Bacteria > Pseudomonadati > Pseudomonadota > Gammaproteobacteria > Alteromonadales > Ferrimonadaceae > Ferrimonas > Ferrimonas gelatinilytica. The sequence goes on from NZ_BAABLF010000004.1 coordinate 183,327, forward strand.
AACGGCTTATCGATATAGAGCACCGCGTTCTTCGGCTCATCGAAACCAGTCAGCAGCTTATCCACCACAATCATCAGGTCCGGCCCTTCGTCGGTGCCGTAATCCTCAATGATGCGCTTGGTGTACTTCTTCTCATCCTCGGAGCCAACGTTCTCTTTCCACCAACGCTGTACCAGATCTTTGCTCTCCCCATCCACCTCGCTATTGCCCTCACGGGTATCGGGTGGAGACATGGCGATCACCGAAGTGACCTTGCCGATCTTATCCAACGCCTGCTTATAGCGAATGGCTGAGGCTTTGGAATCGCAGGCCAACTGGCCCTTCAATCCAAGTTTCTGAACGTTCTGGAAGTGATCCGATATATCGTGAGCGATCAGCTCAATACGCCCTTCGGTCTGGTGGATCTGCCCTTTCCTGGCGAACTTGCGTTTCAGATCTGTCCGCTGCTTCTCACTGAGCTTATCAGTGATACGGTCAAACCAGGCATCAACCGCCTTCTCGTTGAGGTTGAGATCGGGGATACGCTCCTCGTACAGCAAGGGCGTCACCGTCTTATCAGCCACCGCCTGCTGCATGGTGTAGGAGTGGATGATGGAGCCAAACTTGTTCTCGGTCTTGTCATCCTTAAGCAATGGGGTACCGGTGAAAGCCACAAAGGCCGCTTTCGGTAGTGCCTGGCGCATCAGGGTGTTGTTCTCACCGTTCTGACTGCGGTGCCCTTCATCCACTAAGACCAGAATATTGGGGCTGTCGTTGTAGCACTGCTTCAGCTTAGCGGCGGCGCCAAACTTGTTGATGATGGTGAAGATCACTCGCTCATTGCCACTGCCGATCTGCTCCGCCAAACGTCGCCCAGAGGTCGCCATCGCTTCCTCTTTGTCCCGCTTAGACAGGACGCCACCGGTGGCAAAGGTGCCGGAAAGCTGCTCCTCCAGATCCACCCGGTCGGTCACGATCACCACCCGGCACTGTTTCAGGGCTTCAAGCCAGATCAATGCCTTGGACAGGAACACCATGGTGAAGGACTTGCCACTGCCCGTGGTATGCCAGATCACCCCACCATTACGGGTGCCATGCTCATCAAAGCTGGTGATCCGCTCAACCAGCGCCTTGATACCGAACACCTGCTGATAGCGTGCGACGATCTTACCGGCCTTGGCATCAAACAGGGTGTAGAAGCGCGGGATCTCCAGTAGTCGGTCTGGCCGCAGCAGACTGACCAGCAAACGGTCCTGATCGGTTACCACCAGCTCGCCACCGGCGATCAGGCTCTGATAGTAGTCCCATTCAGCACGGGAGCGGTGATCGAAGATCGCCTTCAACTGCCCATCCGACAACGGCTTGTTCTTCAGCCGCAGCATCTCCGCATCGATGATCTCCTCTTCTTTCCACTTGGCCCAGAACTTCTCCGGAGTGCCGCAAGTGGCGTAGAGGCCATCGTTGCCATTGATGGAAAGCAGCAACTGGCTGTAAGCGAACAGATGGGGGATCTCCGCCGAGCCCTGGTTACGGATGTTCTGCGACACCCCTTCAGCAATGGTCGGCTTTCCTTCCTTTACTGAATCAGGGCGCTTGGCTTCAATCACCACCCAGGGCAGGCCATTCACAAAGCAGACGATATCGGGGATACGATGGCCAGTGCCCTGAACGTTCTGCACCTCCATCTCTTCAGTGAAATGGAATTGGTTTTTTTCGAAGTTCTCCCAATCCACCAACTGCACCGTAGGAGTGGCCTTTTTGCCATCCACAAACTCGGTCACACCGATGCCGTACATCAACGCATCGTAGATCTTCTCGTTGGCAGTCCGCAGGCCCTCGTTGATGGCTGGGTTCGACAGCTCTTGGACCAGCTTGTCGATGGTCGCAGCAGAAAGCGGATGTTGCTTGCCGTTAAAGTGGAACCGACGTTTAGCCAGCTCAGCACGCAACACCTCTGGCAGGATCACTGTCGCCAGTGAGCCGCGCATCGCTGTGCAGCGCTGTGGCGGCACAAACTGATAGCCCAGGTTGGTCAACAGCGTTAGCGCTGGCACCTTGGCCGCGTATTCTTCTTTAAAATTTGGGAGCTTACTCATCGGTTTATCCGTTTTTCTAGGTAGTACGCCATCGCTCCCCAGAACGGCTTAAGCTGATTCTTGGCATTTTTCGAGGTAACCTCAGCTAAGTAAGCTCTGAGCTGATCTTTCGTTCTGGCTCCAGCCCTACGAGCCAAACGATCTTTAAGGGCATCGACAGCCGCTCGCCGGTTAGCAACAAGACGAGTTTCATTAAGGTTGAGTACCTGATTAAGTTCTGTATCGAATGCCACATTCGTAGACTTAATCTTTCCGTTATCCAGGTACCTAATTCGACTATCCACTCGATCCAGTGGTTTCGCTGGCGAATATGTTAAAGGGTCGTTCCCCTTTAGCTTATCGCACGTATAAGTATCCTTTGGTTGTCCTTCATTCCCCGTACAACAAGCAAGCATATTGCTATAAGAAAGCTGTAAGCCTGGATGCTCATCTTGGCTAGCCCAGTGCTCAACACGCATAGCTGTAGATTTGATTCGCTGCATACAATAAGCACAAACCATTCCTTGCTCTGTGAGCAAAGAGTTTTTTAAATCAGTACGCATTTGTTGCGGCAATCCTGCATATGAGGCATGGCCTTGCTGTTTATACTGCGTTAGTGACTGAGGCTCTCTGGACTTAGTGATTTGCCGCATCAGTCTGACCACTCATCAAAATCGAGTGAAAGCTTGGCGCGCAGTAGCTCAGGAATCTCTCCTTGTAATTTTTCTTCTAGCGCTGCAATCGCTATCTCGGCCTGCTCTTTATCTTCCTCATCAATTAACTCGAAGATACGTTCAAGCTCAGCCTCAACTTCTTTATTACGCGTAATCTGACTACTAACGTGGCGATCTCGCATAATCTCATTCAGTACTGTATCACTGCTTAAACCGAAGCTTTGCGCCGGGTTACTTGCTGATACAACTCCATGCTCATCTTGCCGCAACAACACAACTTGAGATGGCTTAAGCTCCCCGATTATATGTGGGCTATGACTAGTAACAATGAACTGTATCTTAGGAAATGCCTTACTAAGATTGGAGGCAATAACTCGCTGCCATTGAGGGTGCAAATGCATATCGACTTCATCAATTAGCACCAACCCTTCCGTTTCCTTGACCGCATGTCGACCCAAAAATGGATTCAGGCGAATTGCACGGTGAGCGATATCTGCAACCATACCCACCACATTACGAACGCCATCGCTAAGCAGGGCAAGAGGCATATCACCTTGCGTCGTATGGGTAGCGATATGACGTTTTTGATTTGGTGAATAGCGAACATTAGACCAACCAGCAGGCTCGAGTACTGTATCCAAAGCCTCTCGCAATGCTCTAAGATGCTCATTGTGTATATTGCCAGGAACGAGGCTGACGCCCTGAGTACGAAGTTCATCAATTTCCATGTTTCGTTCAGAACTTGCTAGCGTTTCGAGATAAAGCCAGTTAGAAAATGTCTCATAGCTAGATTTTGGTCTAAACCAATCCTTATATCCCTCCAATCGACTTGACTTAGCAAGTTCTGGCTGTTCACGCCGAGCTCCAGAAGGCTCAAACTCATGCTCGCCTAATCGGTCGGTCCCGTAAAATGCAATAAGAGGCAGCGCAACATTTGCACCTTCCTGAACCATCTTCTGCAACGTATAAGCTGCATTTTTTAGTTCTTTAACCTGGGTTGTGCGGCTATTCTTTTTGGTGCTGTTTTTCTGTCGACTCCACGACTCTGGAAAGTCCGGGATAGAAGATGGGTAACACGATGCACCGACAACACTCGGTACCTGATACTCCATAGTGACGGGTGCAGTAGAGACTTTTGCTAAATGCACCTCTTTAATATGAATGCCACGGTCGATACTGGTCCCGAAGCCACTCATAAATTGGCCATAAGCGACGGAAATGGCATCAAGCAAAGATGTTTTGCCGAAACCGTTTAAGCCAACCAGCACATTCAAATTTTCATGGAACTCGCACTTAAAGTGCTTAAAGCCCCTAAAATTTTCTAGCGTTAACGTTCTTAGTTTCATCTTCTATCACCAACCCGACTGGCTCGGGATTGTCTAAATATCGGTCACCATGATAGCAAGCAAAAGTCATTAACTGTCTGCTTACTATCAGGTTTACACCTAAAGCTATGTCGCCTCGGGGTCGTCAACCACAACGCGGCGCTTACCGGTCAGCAGTTGCTGCATCAGCGCCTGCTTCTCCTGCTTTAAGTGCTCAAGCTTGCTATTCAGAGCTTTCAACTCCTCAGAAGCCGCGTGCAGGACATCTGCGATGCGCTCCTGCTCGTCAAAGCAAGGGACAGGCACTTTTGTATTCATGAACTCAGCCGGTTTGATGTTGAGCAGGCCGTTGTTCCGCACTCCGGTGTTTACCAGAGCGCCAAGCTGTGGCTTGAGGTAGTCAGCCTCAAACAGGTACTTGAAGTAGCGATGACTCAGCCCTTCGTTGAGCTTGAAACAGACGTAAACATGGGGGACTAAGCCAGTTTCGAAGCCTTCCAAATCGAAGATGCAGCCAAACTGATAGGTCTTAGAGTTACCCTTGTTGTAAGCGAACTCTCCCTGCTTCAGCAGGGTGTAGTTTTTCACGCTTTCCCCCGCCATATAGCGGCTGTACTTGTCTGCCTGGGTCACAAAACCTGATAGTGAGGAGATGGTCAGCACCGGATGGTCTTCACCGTCGGACTTGCGCTGGATGCGCGTCGCGATCTCATTGATGGTCTTGTAAGACCACTCTCCCTCAAATCCGGCAAAGCGCTTTTTGCCGGTCAGCAGTTGCTGCATCAGTGCCTTTTTCTGCTGCTGGCTGTTGGCAATCAGGCACTCGGTGGTGGCGATGGCCTTGTCCCAGCTAGCTAGGATCTTTGCGATTTTGCGTTGCTCGGCCACTGGTGGAAGCAAAATTGGAAGACTCTTCACATCCTGCTGGCTAATACTCGCCTGAGCCACCGCACGCTTAGCGACCCGTTGAAAGAAAGTTCGCGAAGGCTTACTTTGCAGCACCCGAGCTAAGAACTCCGGTGTGATATCAGCCCCTTCGACCTGAATTCGCATCATATTTGATTCGTATACAGGTGAGCTGTCATCACTCCAAAGCACCGATTTCCCTAAATGAGTCAAGCTGTTTACGCGATTGACGACAACATCGCCCTTATTGAGTACATAGCCTCGCACCTCTGACTCGGATAGCTGCACGAGCGAAAGCTGGCCGGAAGTAACTTCACCCTCATTGTTGAAGTCATTGATTCTCAGAATTTCTGTGCCTGAACCATAGAGATCTGCGCTTTTGTAAATTCCATTTTTGTATGGCTGAGGCAAAATTTGGCCTAGCTTCTTTTTTGACCATCCATTAGGCACCATAACCCAGCTCCTTTAGGTAACCTGCCATCTCCGTTTCCAGAGTGGTCAGTTCAGCCTGCAGCTTCTGACGCTCGGCCCGCACTTCCATCAAATCGATCTCGTCTTCTTCCTCAAAGGTGTCCACATAGCGCGGGATATTGAGGTTGTAGTCGTTCTCCTGGATCTCCTTCAACGAGGCCAGATAGGCATACTTATCAACGCTTTCACCAGCTTTGTAGGTGGCGACGATCTTGTCGATATTGTCCTGGGACAGCAGGTTCTGATTCTTTCCAGCTTGGAACTCGCGGCTGGCGTCGATAAACAGCACGTTGTCGTCGTACTTGTCCTTCTTGAACACTAGGATCGCCGCCGGAATGCCGGTGCCAAAGAACAGTTTCTCCGGAAGGCCGATCACTGCATCCAACAGATTCTCATCGATCAGTTGCTTACGGATCTTACCTTCTGCCGCGCCACGGAACAGCACGCCGTGAGGCACCACCACACCCATACGCCCGGTCTTTGGCTTCAAGGTCTCGATCATATGGGAGATAAAGGCGTAATCGCCCTTGGTCTTCGGCGGCAAGCCACGACGGAAGCGCCCAAACTTATCGGCTCCGGCACTTTCATGGCCCCACTTATCCAGTGAGAACGGCGGGTTGGCGGTAACGATATCAAAGTGCAGCAAGGCATCGTCGCCGTCACGCAGCAAAGGGTTGCGGATAGTATCGCCCCACTCGATGCGATGGTTATCCTCGCCATGCAGGAACATGTTCATCTTGGCCAATGCCCAGGTGGAGCCGATCGCCTCCTGGCCATACAAGGCGTAGTTCTTAGAGCCGTTATGGTTTTCCCGCACCTTACGGCCACACTTCATCAACAGCGAGGCAGAACCACAGGCTGGGTCGCAGATCTGATCACCCTCTTGCGGGTCCAACAGAATGGCCAGCAAGTCGGACACCTCGGGTGGGGTATAGAACTCACCGGCAGACTGACCGGAACCAGCGGCAAAATGCTTGATCAGGTATTCATAGGCGTTACCAATCACATCCAGGTTGCCTACACGATCAGCACGCAGGTTCAGCGACGGCTTGGCAAAATCCTCCATCAGGTGACGCAGCAGTTCGTTCTTCTGCTTCTCTTCACCGAGCTTGTTGGAGTTAAAGCTGATGTCCTGGAACACAGAGTGGTTCAGATGCTTCAGCTTCTTACCGTTGGCCTCTTCAATGGCGTGCAGCGCAGTATCGATGCGCTCACCAATGCCCGGTACCGCACGGTCTTCGTACAGATCCCAGAAGCTGGTGCCCTTAGGCAGCACAAAGCGCTGCTTGGCCATCATGGCGTCGATCAACGCCTCATTGTCACCGTACTGCTGCTCCAGCTTCTCACGCTCATCCAGATGCACATCAGAGATGTACTTAAGGAACAGCATGGTGAGGATGAAGTCCTTATAGGTATCGGCACTCACTGTCCCACGAAAGGTGTCACAGGCGGCCCATACCGCTTTGTTGATCTCGTCTTGGCTAATCTTTGGCATTGTTCTGTTCCCTAACTCAATTTCTGTTCTTTACTTCAATAGCTCTCTGGCAACTGCTTCAATTTCTTGCTGCCTGAGTTCGATAAGTCTTTGGTGGATTTGCTTCTCTTTCAAGGCTCTCTCTACAAGCTCCATAACCATTCTCTGCTGCGCCAATGGGGGAATGGTCAGAGGAGCTTTTTCTAATTCGGTCTTTCGAATGCTCACCTGAGCTGAACCTTCTGCGCACTGATGAAAGTACTTCTGTAGCTTGGGCTGATTCAGTTGCCAGGCAAGAAAGCTCGGTAACACCTGACTTGAATCGAGCACCTCCATCACGAAGAAGTGGGGAGAGCATACTGTTGGCTTAGCGATGTCAGTGATCACCGAGGCCAAATTTCTTGAACCTCGAGCAGAAAAAATCACGTTTCCATCCCTGAGCCAGTCGGGCTCTTTGCGTCCCGAAACCTCAGTGCAGACCAATGAATTCCAGGCCACCTGGCCATCAGAGTCTTGATCTCGAGTCTGGATGACATATCCATTTCCTAAGCTCACTTCTTTAATCGCGCCCCTGAAGGGATGACTCGCCCTTACCTCTGCGATTTGCTCTAGTGTTGCCTTCATAGCCATATGCATCATTCCAAAGATGCACAAACAGTGCTTGACTCTGGTCGAGAAGTCAACATAACCTACAAATAAATCAGCATCATCGCAATGATGCACTTTATCCAAGGGGAATACAGGAGGTTTTATGGGATATGAAGTTGACGTACTTGCAGTTGGGGAAAAATCGAACAGCGGCGACGCCATGGCGGTCCGCTACGGTGACTTGTCGGGCGACCGAGAGGCGCAGACAGTTGTCGTCATTGATGGAGGTTATAAGGACGATGGAGCAAAGCTGGTTGATCATATCAAGGAGCACTACCAAACGGAAAAGGTCGACTTGGTTATCTCTACCCATCCCGATCAGGACCACATCAATGGCTTAACGACGGTGATCGAAGAGTTGGAAGTCTCGGAATTGTGGATCCATAAAGCGTGGGAGCACAACCAGGGGATTGCCGACAAATTTAAGGATGGTCGTATTACCGACAGCAGCATTGGCGAGCGTTTGAAGGACAGCTTGGAGGCTGCTTACAGCCTTGTTGAACTGGCTGAGACCAAAGGGATCACTGTCCGCGAACCCTTCACTGGCGAAGCCTTCGACGCAATCAAAGTGCTCGGCCCAAGCTTGGAGTATTACGAGGAATTGATTCCCCAGTTCGACGGGATGCCAGAGGCCAAAAGTGCTGAAGACGCTCGTGCTGAAGTTGGTTTATTCGAAGGTCTATACAAAGCCGCAGAGAAGGTCATGAAAAAGATCTTTGCCGCATGGGGCGACGACAAAATCGACGATGAAGACACCACCTCGGCAAAGAACAACTCAAGTGTCATCACGCAGATCATCGTAGACGGAAAGCGCTTGCTGTTTACCGGTGATGCAGGGATCACCGCCTTGGATAAAGCTGCAGACCAACTCGATAACTGCTTTTCAGGCGCGGAACTTCGATTCATACAGATCCCCCATCACGGCAGCAAACGCAACGTTGGTCCCTCCGTATTGAATCGCATCATCGGAGACCCAATTGCTGAAGGTGAAAGTCGTGGGATCACGGCCGTTGCCTCGGCCGCAAAGGAAGGTGAGCCGAAACACCCGCATAAAGCAGTGCTCAATGCCTTTACCCACCGTGGGGCAAAAGCACTGGCAACGCGTGGAGGCGGTATTTGCCACCATTCCGGAGCTCAAAGCCGAGCAGGGTGGACAAGTTTGAATCCCGAGCCCTACCACTACGAATACGAAGAGGAGGCTTGATCGTCATGCAGAACCTGAAAGACAAGAATAAATTGTCTCTTGCTGGGTTGATGGGGGCTCCACTGTTGATCAACCTGGTGCTTCAAGTCGGCATCTCCGATGCAAAAGGTACTATCGATTACTTTGTTGCAGCCGCAGGGCTTGCAGCTCTGACAGGGACGGTGCTGGTGATGCTCTCGGATGTTTTACCACAGAGATTTAAACATAAGCTCGTGTTCCTTCGGCTCTGGAATGAACTGCCCGGGCACCGCTGTGACAAGCTTTGCTTCGCGGAGCCTCGACTAGTAACCGACGAACTCACAACTTCGTGGCATCACGTTTTTGGCAGTGAAATCCCAAGGAAGGAGCGAAATAGCCTCTGGTACAGGCACATCTATAAGCCGGTTATGGACGAGCCACAGGTACAGTCGGCACACCAGAAGTTCCTGCTGTATCGAGATGCAACTTCAGGCTCTCTGATCAATTTACTTCTTTTGGTCACCTGGTCTTTGAGTGGGCTTGAGCTGCCTTACCTTGGAGCATTACACCCATGGGCAATCGGTATACAGGCTTTCTTCATCATTTGTACGCTGGCTAGCGCTCAGTCTTACGGCAACCGAATGGTAGTCAACGCCACCGTGCTCAGAACGGCCACATAACTACCGCGATCTGCCTGTCGCCGCCTTCGGCGGTGGCAGAGCCTGTTGCAGCCATTCTCGATCGTTACCGTAGAGCCAGAAGAACTCAGCATTACAGTCTTTCTTAATCACTTGCCGAATACCGTCTGGGTGCCGTTGTCGGTACCTGGCAATCCGAACCCGACAGCGTCTCCGCTTCGACTCCCAGTGACACTGTTTTCGCCGAGCAACAAGCCCTGGCTCACTTGCGATCACCTGCTCTACAGAGCCGATGCCGATGCCACAGCGTTCAGAAATCGCCTTACGATGAGTGCCTGCTCGCGCCATTCGGATGATCCTTTGCTGAAGATCAGAAATCAGCTCCCTAGGCTTCAGGTTCAGTGGCACTCCCTGTCGGATCGCCAATCGTTTGAGGTAACAACGACTCTTCCCTGTCAGTCGGTAGACCTCGGCCATAGATCGTCCTTCCCTGAGCAGTCTCAAGCATCGTTGCTCCAACGCCAGCCTCTCCCCGGTACCATCCTTAATTGATAGAGGCTTTGCCTGAGACGGCTTGTAGTCCAGCAATTTCTCAGGTTCATGGAACAGCCAGGTACCAAACAGAAGGTGCCGGAAGGGATGGTGGCTCCCGCCATGCTCGAGTAGCTCGGATATGTACCGGTAATCATCTCGGCTGCGTAACAGGGGCACATCAGGGCCTGGGCGGTATTGTTCAACTTCAACGGCAAAGCGCTGAAGCAAGTGCTGTCGACGCACCTGGTTCCCGATAGTAATGAAACCAAGCTCTCTCAACCGATGCCGGTAGGTAGTAGTGAACTCAATCTGCGGCAGGTCTGCCCCGAGACGAACCAGAAGGTTCTGGCCAAACGCTGCAACGCGACTTTCAATACCAGATGCAGGACGCGGATACCCGTTACAAGTTGGCAGCAAGCTCGCTATCAACCTTTGTCGGCGCTCCAGTTCCACTCGCTGCAACAACACAGGGTGCTTAAAGCAGGCCGTGATGCCAGGAATTTGGTGAGAACGATGCCAGTAAGTCACACCGAACTCGCGTAAGTCATGTGTTGCACATAGGGGGCACCACTTCAGGCACACAGAGGAACCGGCCCCGAAGGAAGGAAGCTGGCTCTCTCTTAGAGCTTTAGCCCCCTCGTCAGCCAGGACAAGTGTTTGGAGCCTTTCGGCATGACTGGGTAAATAGAAGAAAAACAGGGGTGCTAAAGTCTGTTGGAAAAGCAGGACTTCGGCATCCTCCTGTGACGAATCTGCCAAGCTACGCAGCCCTGCAGTCAGGAAAGGGTGAATGGATGCACGATTGGACCCAAACACCCTTTTAGCTAATGCACCCGCCGTCTCCCCAGATACCGTTACATGGCGGATTAACCGTCCAAGTAACAGCTCATCGGGAAAAGGAGACGGCAAGCGCATGCTTCATACCCAGCCGCTAGGCAAACACCTTAAGCGGGTCTTCGCAGAACACGCCGGCTTTCCTCAACGAGTCGAGAGGGTCGTCCTCTTCAGAGGCACGTTGGATCAAGTCCGGGTCAGGGATCTGCTCATACAAATCATCGGCATGCTGTAGTGCAGTGAGCATATCTGCAAACTCGGGGTGATGGGCACGGCTCAGATCTCCAGGGATCTGTACAAGTTTGCCATCCATTGCTGCAACAGCTGCCTTCTTTGAAGAGTTGGCTTTGGTCTCTTCCGAACGTTCCGCTTTTGCCTTTTTCTTTCGTTTAAGGAGGTTGAGCTTTTTAACATGGGCCAGTTCATCTCTCGCGCTCTTTGAGGCTCGGATGGCGATACTTGCCCCCTTCTCTAGCACCTCCTCCGTTAGCCTCTCATCCAACGAGCCAATGATCACCTGCTGCGCCTCACGAAAAGTCCGAACCGCCAAATCCATGTTACCCACCGACAGTTCGTAGAGTTTATTGCTTAATGCCTCTGTAAGGGGCGTAACCACATTGGTCCACTGCAACTCCCACAACTCCTCAACGAAGAGCTCCCACTCTCCATTTCTCTGTCCTAGGAGATTGACGTCAAAGTAGCCACCACTTTCGGCCCGCCTTGCTGCCTTCAAACTCTTACTTAGCAACTCATCGAACGGAGGGTTGGCACAAAACAGAAGTGGGATCCCAAGGTTATTCACCAGGTTGTGCAGAAACCCGAGTAGCCGATCAGAACCACCCGACTTCGCTAAGTTGAGATTCTGCATCTCATCGATGACCAAGATGCCAAGGAAGCTGGATTTGATTTTTGCTTCAATCTGACTGATCAGCAGTGCGATTGTGCTAGCAGGCTTTGTGGGGTTAACCCCAAGCTTTCTATCCAGTTCCTCAAGAATTCGATGGCACAGTCCTTTGACACTCGAGTCATCGGGGCAATCGACCTTTAGCCATACGACTTGCCGTAAAGGCAACAAACCAGTCGAGCTTTCCTCATGGACAATTACATCGGGAAAATATCCCAAAACCTGCTCAAGCATTGAAGTCTTGCCGACTCCACTTTCTCCGATCACCGTGATGCCTGAACCCCTAGGTTTAAAGAACCCTGTCCGAGGCTCGATCTCGGGGCGCTCATCCAGAGAGTAATGCAGGTAGTTCATCGTGGTTGGAGAGTGTGGATTCTTGGTAGAGTACCCCTCCTTCAAGGCGCGCTCTACGGCCCGAAACACATCCAAATGAACGAGCTGAGGCTGGCGAAGCTCCTTGAGTCGGGTCAAATACTCAACTCGCTCAAATGCCTCTTTTTCACGCTCTTCTGCAGAACAATCGGGATAGAAGCGCAACCCCTCAATGAGTTCGTCATCCTGTAGCTTCGCTGGCAGTGCTTCAATTAATGGGTTTTCTCGATGCTCTGGCAGGAGAGCCGTTTGATACTGCGCTTTTACAACTCTCATGTACTGCGATCCTTTTTCCGCTTCAGCAGCGATATCACGTTTTGCTGACGCTCTTCAGCCCATTGCTCCACATGGGAAGGAGTTTCCAATGACTGCTTGGATACAGGTAACTCACTCTCACCCCGCGCTTGTTGTATCGCCTCACGCCTCCGGTCCTTCATGCCACGGGTACGCTCAGCTTTAGAGGATAATGGCGGTGCCTTTTTGGCCTCATCCTCAGCATTTTTCACAATGCTTTTACGCCGTCTGTACCGCTCCACCGATTTTGCGGAGGGTTTGGTACGCTTCTTTTCCATTTTCTTCCAGTCTTCGAAATGTAAGATGTCGGCTTGGTGTCGTTGACTAAAGTTGGATGACCCCAGCATCAACTCACATCGGCTAAAGCCCTCCTGCTCTTGTAGACGCACATAGATAATCGAGGAATTATCCTGATTAAAGCGCGCCTCCAATCGCCAACTACGGCCAGCCCGGGCAATAACCTTCCAGTCTTCAAAGTTCGGGTGATTCACCTCATAAAACATCTCATCGTTACGCCAGAGCCCTTTACTGGTCATGGTGACTGTCTCAACGGGCAGCAGTCGGGCATGCACCTCAGCCTCATTGGCTTTGGTCAGTGCATGCCTATGCTTCTGCATATGAACGTTCCAATAGTTCAATGGTGTAGGAGCAAGGCCAGATTCAATCAGGAGCGTGGTCTGGCCCGATAACGACTCAAAGATGGCGCTGTTATGATCGAGAACAGCGTCAATTAGCAGCTTGTTTATCTCTTTAAGCGTTAACGCAGCGTCCAGTCTTGGGTCTTTATCTCCCCGAATGTACTGACGACCTTTCGTGGTTCCCTTCAGTTCATGAACCAATTTACTGTTCAAGATATTGAAGCGTTGCTCAACGATCCCTTTGAGCTCAGCACGGTAAGGAGGGGCAAGACTTAAGTGCCCGACAAGGGGCACAGCAAGGTTTTCTGCATCTTTACAGATGAACTCCCCACGGTCACACAGCAGCCGTTGGGGGATGTGGTGACATGGCCACTCAGCCTCCTCGATCTCAATACCATACATCGCACAGTATTCTTTCTTCGGAGTGAAGCTGTTCACGAGTGCCTGACGCCCAGCTCTCCAAGACGCATACTCCATGGAAACATGAAGCCCTACGATCATGCGGCTTTCCTTGTCGACAACGCAGTAAACTGTTGGTCGGCCAAGCACGTAATTACGACGAAATTCAGACACAACGTGTACATCGAGTACCGTGGCATCAAGTTCAAAGCAACTACCTGGCACTTCCGTATGAACAGTTGCGGAGCCACGCAACCCCCGGCGGTTACGAGCGAAATCTCCCGATGATGTTTGCTTTCGAATGAGTTCCTGCTTGGGAATAAGCTTTTTCACCCAGTAGACGAAGGCTCGATAGCTAGGCACCTGTACCTCACGAACTTCACTCTCCGCAGACACCAGTTCCTCTGCGTATAACTCCTTGAGCATCTGGTCATAAACCCGACTGAACGTCGCCTTTTTACCTTTTAGGCCATAGCGTTTCATCGCCTTCAGGAACTTAGCCTTATCCTCTTCGCTCGTGTTTACACCAAGCGGAACATCCATACTTGGCGTGGATACTTGTATCGGCGAGCCGCGCTTTACACTTCCTGCAATACGGGGTTTCCCGGCACCTCCCGAGTACTTGTAAGCAGGCAACAGCGCATTGCGCTCCTGTCCATACTTCCAAAAGAGATTGAGCGAGCGGTATAGCCCTTGAACATAAGTTCCTTTCTGCCTTGCGTGTGCAACCACCAAGTTACAGCGCGGGTTAAGTGCAAACTCAAGCAGAAAGTTGGGTGAAGACACTAACTCTCGGATCAGGTCAAAGCGATCATCCCGCTTCTTGCGATGAGATGTAGAGATCTCCTCCTCTGCCACAAGCTGATAAAAAGGCGCCGGGAAGTCGGTATGCGTGATCTGACCGCTTTTTATCTCATCCGTGAACTGAGAAAGCGAGATCACAATTGGGCGTTGAAGCCCTGACGTATCTTGAAGTCGAAACAGAACCAAAAGATTCACATCTGCATAGTGTCCAAGAACGCGATAGGTCCCATCCTCTACACCATCAACCTGCAGTACCTGCCAGACACTGTTTTTTTCAACTTGCATGGTGGCACTCCATGTCTTGGCTCAACACATTGAGCACCTCTACGATGCCGGTGTCAGCGATTGGCTTGTCGAGATTTACGACAACTTGTTTAGTGGCCAGCAAAACCTTAAAGAGCACCAAGGCATCGTCATGCTCAATCCCAATTTCTTGAACGAAGGTGTTGCACACTTCCTCAATCAGCACAGTTCCATGGTGGGTAAGAGCTCTTGCATGATCCATCAAGTCATCGGGGAAACTAGCTCCATGACGCAATGGTGCGGTAAACCACTGAATGTTTTTTGACTGGATTTTGTTCTGTTCTGTCATCACAAAGACGTGAAACGGGATCCCCTGCAACTGCCACCAGGTCCGCTCGATATCGAGCTTTTCAGCCGTACGCTGGTCTTTGAGTTTATCCTCTGGCTTCACGCTAACTGCTTCGTACCAGGTGGTCGTTCCATCCGTTCTCGTAAGCAAGAAGTCTGTCGTCATGACATTGATCTCCTTGCCTGGCGACTGCGGATTAACGGGATGATCTACCCCCAGTGTCTGAGCGATCTTGACCGATAGATCGAGTGGTAAGAGGGGAAATTGTTCACGGATGTCGATGATTGAATCACTGAACTCTGCAATATAGAAGAGGCAGGATTCATGCTCAGAGAGGGTGTGGTGGGTGCGGCCAAATTTGAGTCCTTCAATCTTACCGCTATTACCGCAAGAATTGACGTCTTGTACTCGTAGCCAAGGCATGTACTCACACCTTTCGCCTAACCCAAACTTTTTCTTCAAGGCGCGCTGATAATCAGACAACGTCTCTAACTTCCTACGTCGTGCCAAGACACTTCACTCCATAACAGCAACTACAGAGCGAAGTGTAACGCAGTGTACAAACTTTATTGTTCCAAACCGGCCTTATGTACAAACTTTAAGGCTTATGTACAAACTTTATTGTGCCTAAACAACTAGGCGTTCTGACCCGCCACGTAGCCACTGCTCCAGGCCCACTGGAAGTTGTAACCCCCAAGCCAGCCGGTAACATCCAGCACCTCGCCCACAAAGAAGAGCCCGGGAACGCGCTTTGACGCCATGGTCTTGGAGCTGATCTCGTCCGTATCCACCCCACCCAGCGTCACTTCAGCGGTGCGATAACCTTCATCGCCAGCGGGCCGCAATTCGAAACGGTTAAGGGTCAGGGCGATGGCCGACAGCTGGGCCTTATTAAGCTGGGCCAGCTGCTCATTTTCCCACCCCTGGTGAGCCATCAGCGCCTCCGCCAGCCGGGCGGGCAGCCACTCGGAAAGCACCGTCAGCAGTCGTCGCTTGGGGGTGCGGGACTTGGCTTCTGCCAGACATTCGGCTGCGTCGTCCGAGGGCAGGAGATCCACGGTCACCGGCTCCCCCACGCCCCGGTAGTTGGAGGCCTGCAGTACCGCCGGGCCGGAAACACCCCGATGGGTGATCAGAAGCTGTTCGGTGAAGGCGGGGCCTACCGGTTTGTCGCGGGGACCGGCCTGTACTCTGGTGGTCAGGCTGATACCGGACAGCGGCTCGAAGTGCTGTTTATCCTTGGGTTGCAGGGTCAGCGGCACCAGGCCGGCCCGGGTCGGCAGCACCCGCAGTCCGAACTGTTCTGCCAGCTGGTACCCCAGGGGCGTCGCCCCCAGTTTGGGCATGGAGAGTCCGCCGGTCGCCACCACCAGCGACTCGCACTGGATCCGTCCAGTGGAGGTGGCCACCGAAAAGCCCCCCTCTCCCCGACTGACGGACTCGACCTGGCAGCGCAACCTTAACTGCACGCGCTGCTGATCACACTCCGCCAGCAGCATCTGCACGATCGCCTTGGCCGATTCATCACAAAATAGCTGGCCATGCTCCCGCTCGTGATAGGGGATCCCGTGTCGGGCCACCATGGCGATAAAGTCCCAATGGCTGTACTGGGCCAGGGCGGATTTAACGAAGTGCGGGTTACCGCACAGATAGTTGGCGGGCACCACATCCAAATTGGTGAAGTTGCAGCGGCCGCCGCCACTGATCAGGATCTTCTTACCCGCCTGCTTGGCGTGATCCAGCACCAGCACCTGGCGTCCACGGGCGGCGGCCGTCGCCGCACACATCAACCCCGCTGCTCCGGCCCCAATCACCACAACATCCACGTTCATCGAACACTCTCTCGGCTTATTGGTCACAATAACCAGCAAAAGGGGGTGCCTGAGCACCCCCTGAGTTCACAGTAAAGCAGCCCCAGGCCGATTTACTCCTGTTTCATATCTCGACTGAGCAGATCCCGTGCCGCTTCCTCCACCGGCTTACCCTGGTACAACACCTGGTACAGCTGTTCGGTGATCGGCATCTCCACCCCCTGACGCTTAGCCAGCTGGTAGACCTCCTCGGCGTTACGGTAGCCCTCGACCACTTGGCCTATCTCCGCCATCGCCTGCTCCACCTCTTTGCCCTGGCCAAGGGCCAGGCCGAAGCGGCGGTTTCGGGACTGGTTATCGGTACAGGTGAGCACCAGGTCCCCCAGGCCGGCCATCCCCATGAAGGTGGCCTTATCGGCCCCCAGGGAGCAGCCGAGCCGGCACATCTCCACCAGGCCCCGGGTGATCAGGGCGGTGCGGGCATTGGCACCGAACCCGATGCCATCGGACATGCCGGCGGCAATGGCGATGACGTTCTTGACCGCCCCCCCCAGCTGCATACCGATAAAGTCCGGATTGACGTAGACCCGCATCCAGCTGCCGCAGTGCAGCAGACTCGCCAGGTCTTTGGCAAAGTCCGGATCCGTCGACGCCAGGGAGATGGCGGTCGGCAGTCCCTTAGCCATCTCCTTGGCAAAGGTGGGCCCGGAAAGGATCGCCAGCGGGATCTGCTCACCGAGTACCTCCCTGGCCACATCCTGCAACAGACGACCCGTCTTGGGCTCCAGCCCCTTGGTGGCCCAGACTAGGCGGGCATCCTCCCGCAGCAGCGGCTTCGCCTGCCTGAGCACCTCGGCAAAGACATGGCTGGGCACCACCACCATCACATTGCGGGAGGCGGTCAGCGCCTTGGCCAGGTCGGCTTCGATCACCAGGGGGTCGGGGAACGCCGCCCCGGGCAGAAACGCCTCGTTGCTACGGTCTGCCTGCAGAGTCGCCATATGCTCGGGTTGGTGACCCCAAAGCACGGTCCGGTGGCCGTTGCGGGCGAGAGAAATGGCAAGGGCGGTGCCGTAAGACCCCGCCCCCAATACCGTGATATCGGCGTAATCAGTCAACGGAACGACTCCGATCAGGCCTCAGCCTGCTCTTCGGCAGCGGCCGATTCCTGCTGGCGTTTCTGCAGGTACTGAGCAAACAGGGCGTCAAAGTTTACCGGTGCCAGGTTCAGCGGCGGGAAGGTGCCACGGTTCACCAGGCTGGCCACGGCTTCGCGGGCATAGGGGAACAGGATGTTTGGACAACCTGCGCCCAGGGCGTGGGCGAGCTGCGCATCCGGCAGGTTGGAGATGGTGAAGATACCGGCCTGCTGAACTTCGCACAGGAACGCCACTGCTTCTTCCACCTTGGTGGTCACGGTGATGGAGATCACCACCTCGTAAGTGTCATCCGCCAGCTTGTTGGAGCGGGTATCCAGGTCCAGCTTCACCTCGGGCTTCCACTCTTTCTGGAAGATCGCCGGAGAGTTGGGAGTTTCGAAGGAGATGTCCTTGGTGTAAACACGTTGGATCTGGAAAGCGGGAGCGGCTTGCTGCTCGGAAGCGGCGTTGTTCACTGCGTCAGTCATTATCTGTTACCTGTTTTAACGGTTTGAAGTCTCGGGCATCCGTTCGCCGATCCGGCAACCTGTCATAAGGCGCCAAAACTGCAGGGCCGATGCCGGACACTGGTGCGATGGGTCGGGAGAGCCGAGTCAAAACTCAGCGCTTTTTGCCCCGAACGGTCGGCATGTTGGCGGCGTTCCAGTCGGTCATACCCCCTTTGAGGTTATAGACCTGAGTGAAGCCCGCCTTTACCAGCGTGTTGGCAGCCTGGCTGGAACTGATCCCAGCGTTACACACAACAATGATGGGGGTGTTCTTAAGCTTTTCAACCGCCGACAGCTGATTATTTTTGATCTGGGAGAGCGGCAGGTTGATAGCATCAACGATGTGGCCTTTCTTGAACTCATCCTGGCCACGGACATCCAGGACACGGGCCTCCTCTTTGTTGATCAACAAAGTAGCTCGCTGATGATCGACAGTGGTGACCTTGCTCAGCTTGCCCTGAACCAGGGTAAACAGGAACATCACCAGCAGCGCGACCCAAAGCAGGCTCAGCACCGGATGCTGAGACAGAAAAGTAAAAATCTCGTTCATGAATTGGCCTGTGAATACGCTTTGTGGCAAAAAATAAGGGGGCAGTATACCCCGAGTCACGCCTCGGTGCAGCGTCCCGGTGCACGGGTCAGGCGAGAGACTGGTGGCGAGGATTAAGGCTGTTGTAAACTTTCAACCTGACGCCCATAAACTGCCAGCAACCCTGCCGGCGAACTGATCAAGGAATTGTCATGACTGTCGCCACCAAACCCCTTGCCCTGCTGATTCTCGACGGCTGGGGTGCCCGGGAAGCCACCCCGGACAACGCCATTGCCGCGGCCCACACCCCCAACCTGGATCGTCTCTTTGCCGAGTCCGCCAGCGGCCTTATCTCTGCGTCAGGGTTGGATGTCGGCCTGCCGGAGGGGCAAATGGGGAACTCCGAGGTGGGCCACATCAACATCGGTGCCGGCCGGGTGGTGTACCAAGAGCTGACCCGCATCGGCAAGGCGATTGACGACGGTGAGTTTAACCACAATCCTGCTCTGGTCGAGGCGATCGAGGCCGCCAAGGCGAAGGATGGCGCGGTTCACATCATGGGCCTGCTCTCCCCCGGCGGGGTTCATAGCCATGAAGATCATATCGAGGCGATGATCCGACTCGCCGCCGATCGGGGTGTCGAGCGACTCTACCTGCACGCCTTCCTGGATGGCCGTGACACCCCGCCTCGCAGCGCCGAAGCTTCACTGAGCCGCTTCTCCGAGCTCTTTGCCAAACTGGGCAGGGGCAAGATCGCCACCCTGGTGGGTCGCTACTACGCCATGGACCGGGATCAGCGTTGGGAGCGGGTTGAGAAGGCCTACCGACTGCTGACCGGGGGGCAGGGCGAGCAGCAGGCCACGGATGCCGTCACCGGCCTTGAAGCGGCTTATGGCCGTGACGAGAACGACGAGTTTGTTGCACCCACGGTGATTGGTGACGCCGTACCGATGCAGGATGGGGACGCCCTGATCTTCATGAACTTCAGGGCCGACCGTGCCCGCCAGCTGACCCGTGCCTTTGTCGATGACAGCTTCGACGGCTTCCAGCGCCAGGTCCGTCCCCGTCTCTGTGGCATGGTGATGCTGACCCAGTACGCCGCCAACATCGAGACCGCCTGCGCCTTCCCACCCACCGATCTGGTCAACACCCTGGGTGAGACCCTGTCCCGGGCGGGCAAGCGTCAGCTGCGGATCAGCGAAACCGAGAAGTACGCCCACGTCACCTTCTTCTTCAACGGTGGCGTCGAAACTCCCTTCGACGGCGAAGATCGTTGCCTGATCGACTCGCCCAAGGTCGCCACCTACGACTTGGCCCCGGCCATGAGCTCCGAGGCCCTAACCGATCAACTGGTGGCCGCCATCGAGGCCGGTCAGCATGATGTGATCATCTGTAACTACCCCAACGGGGACATGGTGGGCCACACCGGTGACTTCGATGCCGCCGTCAAGGCCTGCGAAGCGGTGGATCGGTGCATCGGACGGGTCATCACCGCCCTGCAGAAGGTGGGCGGCGAATGCCTGATCACCGCAGATCATGGTAACGCGGAGCAGATGAAGGACGCCAGAACTGGCCAGGCCCATACAGCGCACACCAGTGAGCCGGTACCCCTTATCTACGTAGGTCGCCCCGGCGAGATCCGCAGCGGCGGCACCCTCTCTGACATCGCGCCCACCATCCTGACCCTGATGGAGATGCCGGTGCCGGAAGAGATGACCGGTCGCCCACTGGTCACCCTTGCTTCGTGACACAGCCCTCCTACCTCGGCCCACTGCTTTTGGCGCTGACACTCTCAATGTCGGCGCCCGCTGCCCTGGGCAAGAGTGACGAAATCACCGAGCAGCAGGCAAAGCTCGACGCTCTCGCCAAACGGATCCAGCAACAACAGGCGCAGTTGACCCAGGCCCAGGTGGAGAAGAACCAACACCTAAAGGCGCTGCGGGAGGCGGAAAAATCGGTCTCCGACAGTGCTGCCGCCGTTCGCCAGAGCCAACAGGCCCTGCAAGCGGCGGAAGCGGCGTTAAAGCGCTTGGATGCGCAGCAGAAGAGTCTGGAGGCTCAACTTAAGAGCCAGCAGGATCGCCTTGCGATGCAGCTACGAACGGCTTGGATGAGCGGCAGCGCCGATCATACCGCCTTGCTGCTGGGTAACGAGGACCCCGCTCGGCTGGAGCGGATGCTGGTGTATTACCAGTACCTCAACCAGGCCCGCATCAATGCCATCGAGGCCCTGGCACAAACCCGCGAAGCCCTGGCGTCACTGCAGGAGGAGCAGCAGCGAAACCGGGATCAGCAAGCCCAGCTTCATCGCCAGGCCAAGCAGCGTCAATCCGAGCTGGCTCGGCACCAGCAGGAGCGACAGCGGGCGCTGCAGCAGCTTGAGCAGCAACTCAAGCGGGGAAAGGGTGCCCTGGCCAACCTGCAGGAGAACCGGGATGTCCTCAGCGCCGCCATCGAACAAGCGTTAAGGGCACTGGAGCAGAGCCAGCAGCACCAAGGTCTCAGTGGAAGCCGAGGAAAGCTCCCCTGGCCGATGAAGGCCCGTATCGCCCACGCATTTGGCGCCCCCCGGCAGGGGCAGCTGCGCTGGAACGGCTGGCTGCTCTCCGCCGCCAGTGGCCGGGAGGTGGCCGCCATCGCGCCGGGCCAGGTGATGTTTGCTGACTGGCTGCGGGGCTTCGGCCTGGTGCTGGTGGTGGATCATGGGGACCAGTACCTGAGCCTCTACGGCCACGCCCAGGCACTGCTTAAGCAGGTGGGTGACCAGGTCCGTGCCGGCGAGATCATCGCCCTCTCCGGCGACTCCGGTGGCCTCGACCGACCCGGTCTATACTTCGAGATACGCCACCGAGGTCGGGCGGTGGATCCCATCCTGTACCTGCGTAAACGGGGATCCTAATTAGCCCCCTTAGGATCAGTAAGGAGCGTCTATGCGTCGCACTGCCTTGCTGGTCGGCCTCCTGTTCGCCGCCTGGTTCAGCTGGGCGGGGCAGGAGCTCCACAGGGACGAGGCAGCGCCGACCCCAGAAAGTGCCCAGCAGTTGGTGGGTGCCATCGCGGAGCTGATCCGCGATTATTACGTCGACGATGTGCCCGAACAGGCGCTGCTCGACGGCGCCCTGCGCGGCATGCTGGAGTCTCTGGACCCCCACTCCTCCTATCTCAGCCCCACCACACTGGCCCTGCTGCGCGATAACAACCGGGGTCAGTATTACGGTTATGGGCTCGAAGTTGCCGTGGATGAGGGTAAGATCCGGGTGATCACCCCGCTGGGGGGATCCTCCGCCGAGGCAGCGGGCATCCTCCCGGGTGATATCCTACTGCAGGTGGACGACTTGGTAGCCAGCGCCGACAACCTGGATCCGCTGATCGCCTACATCAAGCAATCGAGCTTGGAGGATCGTCGCCTGCTGCTCACCCTGGCTCGCCAGGACAGTGACACCCCGCTGCAGATCCGCCTCTCCCCGACGCAGATCCAGATCGCCTCCAGCAACAGCGATACTCTGCCCAACAATGTCGGCTACTTGCGGATCTCCAACTTCAGTCAACGCACCGTCTACGAGGTGCGTGATGCCGCGCTGCGGCTGCAGCGCGGCCCACTGGCTGGCCTGGTGGTTGACCTGCGCAATAATCCCGGCGGCCTGCTGGATGCCGCAGTGCAGGTGGCGGACATGTTTCTCACCCAGGGCACCATAGTGACCACCTCGGGGCGCTTTTACGACGCCAACAGTGAATACCGGGCCAGCAGCTTCGCCCTCTTTGGTGACGTTCCCCTGGTGGTACTGATCAATCAGGGCAGCGCGTCCGCCGCGGAGATCCTTGCCGGCGCGCTGAAAGACAATGAGCGCGCGCTGCTGGTAGGGGAGCGCAGCTACGGCAAAGGCACCGTACAAAGCCTGATCCCTTTACTGGGTCAAGGGGGAGCCATCAAGCTGACCACCGCCCGCTATGCCACCCCCGCAGGGAGGGAGATAGACCAGATCGGCATTGAACCGGATTTCATTATCCCATTGGATGATCAACAACTTGAAGATATAGTGAGTGGCATCGACGAGCTTAAGAGTTGGAAGGATGACCGACAGCTGCTGGCCGCTTACGACATTCTCGCCCCCGCCCCCCACTGAACCCCGATCTCCTCGACGCCTCTGGCGCCTGCTGGCATGGTTAAGCTGCTGGGCACTGCCCCTGCCGGCCAGTCAGATGGCGCTGATCCTGGACGACATCGGTGCCCGTCACCGGGATGCGGCGGTATTTGAACTCCCCCAGGCCATCACTCTCGCCTTCCTGCCCTACACCCCCTATGGCCATACGTTGGCCCAACGGGCCCGGGAGGAGCAGCGCGAAGTGATGTTGCACCTGCCGATGCGCCCCCTTGGCGACAAAGCGCCCGGCCCCTGGGCCATCGAACCCCAGATGGCCCAACAAGAGGTGATTGAGCGGGTTCAACGGGCCCTGGCGGCGATCCCCTTTACCAGCGGCGTCAATAATCACATGGGCAGCGCCGTCACCGGGGATGCCGAGATGATGGGCTGGGTGATGGCCGAGCTGGCCAGACAGGGGAAATTTTTCATCGATAGCCGTACCACCGCAGACAGTCAGGCTTATGCCGCCGCCCAGAAGCTCGGCCTGCCCAGCCTGCAGCGGGATGTGTTTCTCGATCCCCTGCCGGATCTCACGATCCTGCAGAAACAGTGGCGCCTCGCCATCAAGCAGGCCAAGCAGCGGGGCCAAGTGGTGGTGATTGCGCATCCCTACCCGGAAACCCTGGCCTTTCTGCCCGCTGCCCTGGCCCAGTTGGAGCAAGAGGGGATCCGCCTGGTTCCGGTCTCGGCGCTGCTCAGCGACGAAGGGTGGCCGCCTCCAGCTCCGTCAGCACCCTGAGCGCCGCCTGGTCTGTGCCGCCACAGATATCGGAGTCAGGCTTGAAGGCGGCACACACCTCCGGGCGCTCCGGACGACCGAATAGCCGGCAGAGGTTGCGCTCATCCAACTGGATACAGCGCACCCCGGCGGGCTTGCCCGCTGGCATGCCGGGGATAGGGGAGCTGATGGAGGGGGCGATGCAGCAAGCACCGCAGCCTAAACGACACTGCATAGGTTCTCTCGGTTACAAGGGGGTTGAGCCCGACGGCAACAAAAAACGGGCCCTATTCGGCCCGTCCCTGGCATCACGTCATTGACTCAGTTGGCCATGGTGGCCTTGAGTTTTTTCATGGCGTTCTTCTCCAACTGACGGATGCGCTCCGCCGACACCCCGTATCGATCCGCCAGCTCCTGGAGGGTCTGCTTGGGTTCCTCCAGCCAGCGGGCACGCAGGATATCTCGGCTGCGCTCATCCAGGGTATTGAGTGCCGCCTGCATACGGTCCTGAGCCTGCTGCTCCCAGTCCGCCGCCTCGATCACCTCAGCAACGTTGGAGCGCTGATCCTCCAGGTAGAGCGCCGGGGCGTAACTGCCCTCATCATCATCCTGGTCTGGCCCCAGATCGAAGGCCGCATCCTGCGCGGACAGACGGGCCTCCATCTCCATCACCTCTCGCTCGCTGACGCCAAGCTCCTCCGCCACCGTCGCGACCTCGTCGGCACTGAACCAGCCCAGACGTTTCTTGGCTTTGCGAAGGTTAAAGAAGAGTTTGCGCTGAGCCTTGGTGGTTGCCACCTTGACGATGCGCCAGTTCTTGAGCACGTACTCGTGGATCTCCGCCTTGATCCAGTGCACCGCAAAGGAGACCAGGCGAACGCCTACATCGGGGTCAAAGCGTTTCACCGCCTTCATCAGGCCGATGTTGCCCTCCTGGATCAGATCCGCCTGCGGCAGGCCGTACCCGGAGTAGCTGCGGGCAATGTGAACCACGAAACGCAGGTGGGACATGATCAGCTGCTTGGCGGCATCAATATCGCCGTTGTGCACCTGACGGGCGAGGTACTGCTCCTCCTCCAGAGAGAGCATGGGGATCGCGTTGACACCCTGGATGTAGCTCTCCAGGCTGCCGTGCCCCTGGGGCACCACCATCAAAGCCATGTTTTTGCTGGTGTCGCTCATGCCGTACCTCGTGTGGATCGTGGGGGTGCAGTCTAGCACGACTGGATGCGGGGATCATGGGCCTGGATCAAGCCCTTTATTGTGGCTCAATGGCCCTCAGATGGCGACGCACCGAGATCCAGGCGCCACACCAACCCAGGGCACAGGAAGCGGCCATCACCGCCGCACCCTGCCTCACATCGAGGCCATCAAGACGGAACTGGCTGCGGTAGAGACTCAGCAACTGGGCCATCGCCCCATCGAGCCACACCAGCATCACATTGACCAGCACCAGGGCCAGTAGGGCAGACATCAGCCCCAGCCAGAAACCACCGTAGAGGAAGGGGCGACGGATGAACGCCTCCGTGGCCCCGACCAGCTTCATCACCTTGATCTCATCGAAGCGCTGCAGGATGGAGAGCCGAATGGTATTGGCGCTGATCAGCACCACCGCCACCAGCAAAAGGACTGCCAATGCCGCGCCGGCGCTGCGCCCGGTCGCCGACAGGGCCTCAAGTCGGGTCAGCCAATCCAGGTCGAGTCGCGCCATCGCCACCCCGGGCAGTTGTGCCAGCTGGTCACGAAGGGCAGCGGCGGCCACAGGATCGGCATGACGCACTGAGGGCAGCACACGAATCACGCCAGGCAGGGGGTTTTCATCCAGGTAGTCGAGGGCTTCGCCAAACTGGGCGTGCTGACGGAACTCCGTCATCGCCTCCTCCGGACTGTGGTAGGTCACCTCAATCAGCTCCGGCATGCCACGGAGTTGCGTCAGCAGGGTCTTCAGGCGGCCGTCGGCGATCTCCTCGTGGAGAAACAGGCTCACCTCCGCCGCGCTCTGCCACTGGGATTCCACCTTCGCAGCATTGTTGGCCAGCACCCAGAGCAGGGTGGGCAGGCTGAGGCTGAACCCCAGTACCAACATCGTCATCAGCGAGGTGACCGGCGTCCGCCACAGCTCTCCGAGACTCGACAGAAAGTGGCGCAGATGCTGACCGAGGCCGCTACGCCAGCGCCGGAAGCGGGAGACCTTACGACGACCGCGACTCATGCCGCCACCTCCGGCTCACAGCTGAGCAAACGCCCCTGCTTAAGGGTAAGAGTGCGGTAGCGCATCCGGGCGATCAGGCCCAGGTCGTGGGTGGCGATCAGTACCGTGGTACCGGCCCGGTTGAAGGTCTCAAACAGGCGCAGGATCTCCATCGACAGTTTGGGATCCAGGTTACCGGTGGGCTCATCCGCCAGCAGCATCGGAGGCCGGGCCACCACCGCACGGGCAATGCCCACCCGCTGCTGCTCCCCGCCGGAAAGGTGGATTGGCGCGTAAGCCAGCTTGTCCCCGAGGCCCACCATGTCCAGTGCCGCCTCCACCCGCTTGCCGATCTCGCGATTACTGAATCCTTCGATCAACAGCGGCAGCGCCACATTGTCATAGACACTGCGATCCATCAGCAGGTTGTGATCCTGGAAGATGATACCGATATCCCGTCGCAGGAAGGGCACCGCTCGGCGGGAGAGGGACCCGACATCCGCGCCGTTAATCAGCACCTTACCCATGGTAGGCCGCTCGATGGCGGTGATCAGCTTGAGCAGGGTGCTCTTGCCTGCGCCACTATGGCCGGTCAGAAACGCCATTTCACCCGGGGCGATATGGAAGTCGACATTGTCCAGGGCACTACGACCTCCGGAGTAGACCTTACTGACCTGCTCGAATCGGATCATCTGGGGCTCTTATCCTTAGGGCCAATCAGGCCTGGCTATCGTCACTGAACAGGGCCTCGATAAAGGCCGCACTCTCGAACGGGCGAAGATCATCAATGCCTTCGCCAACACCGATGTAACGTACTGGTATACCAAACTTATCTGCCAATGCGAAGATCACCCCGCCCTTGGCGGTGCCATCCAGCTTGGTCAGGGTCAGGCCGGTAAGGCCCACCGCCTCATTGAATAGCTGCGCCTGACTGATGGCGTTCTGGCCGGTACTGGCGTCCAGCGTCAGCATCACCTCGTGGGGAGCCTTCGGATCCAGCTTGCGCATCACCCGGACAATCTTCTTCAGCTCCTCCATCAGGTGCGCCTTGTTTTGCAAACGCCCTGCGGTGTCGGCGATCAACACATCCACGCCCCGGGCCTTAGCGGCCTGCAGGGCATCAAAGATCACCGAGGCGCTGTCGGCACCGGTGTGCTGGGCAATCACCGGGATGGCATTGCGCTCCCCCCAGACCTGCAGCTGCTCAACCGCGGCGGCACGGAAGGTATCCCCCGCCGCCAGCATCACGCTCTTACCCTCGGCCTGGAACTGCTTAGCCAGCTTACCGATGGTGGTGGTTTTCCCCACCCCATTCACGCCAACCATAAGGATCACGAAGGGGCCATCGGGGTTGTCCAGCTGCAGCGGCTGGTCAACCTTGCTCAGGGTTTGCGTCAGTTCGGCTTTCAGGTGGCCAAACAGGGCATCGGAGTCTTTCAGGTCGCCGTAGTCGGCCCTTTCTGTCAGGGTGTCGATGATGCGGGTGGTCGTCTCTATCCCCACATCCGCCAGCAGCAGTTGAGTCTCCAGCTCCTCGAACAGCTCCTCATCGATCTTTTTGCCCTTGAACAGGGCGACGAAGCCGCCACCGATATTTTCACTGGTTTTTCGCAGCCCCGCTTTGAGGCGAGCGAAGAATCCCAATTTTTTGCCCTCATCGGACACGGGCTCGGGCTCGGCAGGCGCCTGGAGATCCTGCCCCGCGGCGAAGCGCTCCACCTCCGCTTGCTCTTCTGCCGCCTGCTCGGCCGCCAGACGTTCCGCTTCGAGGCGCTCAGCCTCTGCCCGTTCACGGGCTGCCAGCTCGGCCGTCAGGCGTTCTGCTTCGAGGCGCTCCGCCTCCAAACGCTCAGCCTCTGCGCGTTCACGGGCCGCCTGCTCGGCCGCCAGGCGTTCTGCTTCGAGACGCTCTGCCTCAAGGCGCTCGGCCTCCGCTTGTTGATCGCTTACCGGCTGGGAAGGGGCTACATCTTTTGCCTCAGGGGCAGCCTCCAAGCCCTGCGGCTGGGCTTCAGTGGCCTCCGGAGCAGCCGGTTCGTCGGGCTTTTTCTCTTTGCGGAACCAGGAAAATAAGCCTTTGGCCATACTTTGTATCCTCTACCTCAGCCTTATCCTGCCCATTGCGGCGGAAGGCTTGCTAAAATGGCGAACTTTTCTGGGGCGTAGTGTACCCAGAATTGGCTAAAAAACC
The DNA here is from genome assembly GCF_039544205.1 of Ferrimonas gelatinilytica. Taxonomy (NCBI): domain Bacteria; kingdom Pseudomonadati; phylum Pseudomonadota; class Gammaproteobacteria; order Alteromonadales; family Ferrimonadaceae; genus Ferrimonas; species Ferrimonas gelatinilytica. The sequence continues at coordinate 211,280 of NZ_BAABLF010000004.1, forward strand.
GAGGTCACCATGGCGAGAGCGCCCCGTCGAGAGAGCAAACCCCAAAGCCGCAACAGGGCCGCCGGACAGATCCGCATCATCAGCGGCCAGTGGCGTGGCCGACGCCTGCCCGTCGGGGACAAGGAGGGGCTGAGACCTACCACGGATAGGGTCAGAGAAACCCTGTTTAACTGGTTGATGGGGGAGATCAGCGGCGCCCGGGTATTGGACTGCTTCAGCGGCAGTGGTGCCCTGGCCCTGGAGGCACTCTCCCGCCACGCTGCCCACGCCACCCTGATGGAGCTGGATCCTGCAGTCGCCAGTCAGCTTAAGCGCAACCTGGCCGCACTGGGCACCCACTGCGGCACCGTCTCTCAGGGCGACACCCTGGCCCAATTGGCCCGGCCGGCATCCGTCCCTTACGACATCGTCTTCGTCGACCCCCCGTTTCGCCAGGGGCTGGTCTCGCCATGCCTGACACAGCTGGAGCAGCAGGGCTATCTCAAGCCGGGGAGCTGGATCTACGTCGAAAGCGAGAGCGAAGCCGGCGCGCTATCGGTACCCGCTCACTGGTCACTGCACCGGGAGAAGAGTGCGGGGCAGGTCACCTACCGGCTCTACCAACGTCAAGAATCACAAGGAGAGGAACAATGAACGGACTGTTATCCTGGGCCAAAGCGGGAATGGTTGCCGCCTGGCTGATCATGCTGGTCAACCTGATCTTCCCCTGGCCCCAGCCCTACCACTTGCTTCTGCAACTGCTGCTGCAAATCACCCTGGCCGGACACTTGGCGATCTGCGCCGGTGTGCGGTTCCGTCAGGGCAAGCCGCTGCCCGGATCCCTCTACCTGTCGCTAGCGCTGTATGGCGTCTTCGCCCTATTGGAGTGGAGCCGCGCCAGCCGGGACCAGCACTAAACGTGTGAACCGGCCCCAAGTCGTCCCTTCCGACTCGTCGCCGCTACTTACCGTAAAGTGCCAGGTAAGCGGCGATACCATCGAGGAACATCTGCACGGACAGCATGACCAGCAGCATCCCCATCAAACGCTCAGAGGCCAGCAGCCCCCGCTCGCCAAGCAGACGATGAAACAGGTTAGAAAACATCAGAATGATCGCGGTTAGGGCCCAAGACCCCAGCAGGGCAAGGGACCAGTCCACCATACGTTCGCCATCGGTATGGGCCAGCAGAAGCAGGGCCGCCAAGACCGAGGGCCCCGCGATAAGGGGGATCGCCAAAGGAACCAGGAAGGGCTCCTGACCCGCATCCAACCCTGTGACTCCACCCGGTGTGGGGAAGATCATGCGGATGGCGATCAGGAACAGGATGATCCCACCGGCGATGGAGACGCTTTCCGCCCTCAAGCCCAAAAAGGAGAGCATCGCCTCACCGGCGTAGAGAAACAGCAGCATGATTCCGAGCGCAAACAGCAGTTCGCGGACCAGGATAATTCGGCGGCGCTTCGGCTCAACATGACGCAACACGCTAAGAAAGATGGGCATGTTGCCCAAGGGATCCATGATCAGGAACAGCATCACTGCGGCGGAAAGAGTATCCATGACCAAAAGGCTCCTTAAGCTATTTTTAAACCTGGAATTTTAAGCCGCACAGTATAAATTAACCGGTGGCGTTAAACAGGGGGGCTGAGGACATGGCCGAGGCTTTTAGATCCCCCCTGCTGTAGTCATCACGCTCCAGTGTGTCAGCCCACCACTACAGCGGTTGCCTCTTGGCACCGGTCCGTGCAGCGGCACAGCGGTGGATTGAAGCCATTCCGGTGAAGAAGCATTGCAGGCTGGGGGGGAAAGCGACTAAAGTCTGCGGATCCCGCCGCGGGCGGCACGCCCTCGATAACTTCTCGCTCCCCACACTTGGGGCCAACCAGATGAGCCGAAGACCATGCATTACCTTATCGCCAGCCTGATAAGCCTCACCGTCGGCCCGGTGCTGCACCACGGTCTGCGCCGCCAGGCCCAGTTTCTCGATGGTCTCTCCGCTTTTGTCGTCATCACCCTGGTTGGCCTGATTGGTTTTGATGTGCTGCCGGAGCTCTGGCAGCAAGGTGGCGTGTGGATCTTGCCCTTCCTGTTTCTGGGGATTGCGGGGCCAACACTGGTGGAGAAAGCCTTCTCCCGCTACTCCAGCACTACCCACCGCCTGACCCTTCTGCTGGGGATGCTGGGCCTTCTACTGCACACGCTGACCGATGGCAGCGCCATGGCGCTGACCCAGGCCAGCCCAACCCTGGCGATGAGCGTCGTGCTGCACCGACTGCCAGCGGGGTTGGCGGTATGGTGGCTGCTTCGTCCCGCCTTCGGTCGCGCCTGGGCGGCCACGATGCTGGCCTTGATGATGGCGTTTACCGTGCTGGGCTTCACCTTGGCTGAACCGATCCAGGCCCACATGGCCGCCAATCAGATGCTCTGGCTGCAAGCCTTTGTCACGGGCTCCCTGGTTCACGTGGTCCTGCACCGTCCCCACGAACACCCCCACCGGGAGGGGCACCATCACCATGGCCGGGCACGCCTGCATTTTCGTCCCGGTCACTACATGGGGGCAGCCTTGGGGCTGTTGCTGCTGGTGTTGCTCCTGATCTCCCACGGTCATCAGCATCACCACGCACAGGACCAGGCCGATGCCAGCGTCGTGGAGTTACATTCGCACTGAAGTTCGGCGCTGTCATTTCCTATGATTGACAGAACACCCCGATCAAGGAGAGCGAGATGCTGAGCAAAATCGCAGCCAGCCTGCTCAGACTGGGAGGCTGGCGGATCCAGGGCCAGCCTCCCAGCACCCATAGATACATCGCCATTGTCGCCCCCCACACCAGCAACTGGGATTTCATGATTGGACTGCTGGTCAGAACCGCACTCAAAATACCGGCCCGATTCATCGGCAAACATCAACTGTTTCGCCCCCCTTTGGGCTGGCTGATGCGCGCCTTGGGGGGACGCCCGGTAGACCGGCGGCGAAGCAATAACTTGGTGGAAGGGGTGGTAAAACTCTTTGAGGGGGAGTCAGAATTTGTCCTGGCACTGACACCGGAGGGAACCCGCAGCCAGGTCTCACGCTGGAAGACCGGTTTCTACCATATCTCGCAAGGTGCCAATGTGCCGATCCAGCCGGTGGCACTGGACTATCGTCAGCGACGGGTGGTCTTCGGGCCGCTACTCTGGCCCGGTGACAGCAAAGCCGCCGACATGGCGCAACTGCTGGCCTTTTTCCGCTGCCACCCAGGCCGCTTCCGCCAGGCCATTCCCCACTATCAACACCAAGATGCGCCACCGCGCCAATCGCGCCAATGAAGAGCGGCGGTAGAATGTTTTATGAGCCAAGGGGCCGAGCCCCCGTCGCCGTCCGTTAAGCTGTCTCACCGGGGCGCACGGACTGGGCCAAAGCCCGCACATCCGCCCCCGTGGGTTGCTGCATTGGCCGAAGACCAAACTCCGGCAACACCGCCAGGGCATGATCGAAGATGTCCGCCTGGATCCCTTCGTATTCGGTCCAGCGGGTGTCATTGGTAAAGCAATAGATCTCCATCGGCAGCCCATGCTCGTTCGGTGCCAATTGGCGAACCATCAGGGTCATCTCCTTATGAACCCTGGGGTGCGCCTCCAGATAAGCCTGCAGGTAGGCTCGGAAACAGCCCACATTGGTGAGGCGGCGGCCATTCGCCAGTCGCTCTGGCCGGGAAAGCGTAGCGTTGGCCTGAGACAGCTCCCGCCGCTTTCGCTCAATATGGGGTGCCAGCAGGTCGATCTCCATCAGGCGCTCTACCATCGCCTCGTCCGCGAAGCCGACCGAGTTAAGATCCAGCAACAGCGCCCGTTTAATGCGCCGGCCACCGGAGGCCATCATCCCCTGCCAGTTCTTGAACGCATCGGAGACCATGGCATGGGCTGGAATCATGGAGATGGTTTTATCCCAGTTCTGTACCTTGACGGTATTGATGTTGACCTCCAGCACTTCACCATCGGCGCCGTACTGGTCCATCTGGATCCAGTCCCCCCGGCTGACCATGCGGTTCGCGGAGAGCTGGATCCCCGCCACAAAGCCCAGGATGGTGTCTCGAAACACCAGCAGCAGCAGGCCCGTGGCCACACCTAGGCCGGAGAGCAGGTAGAGAGGCGACTTATCCAACAGGATGGCAAAGAGAATGATGGCACTGATCAGGGATAGGAACAGCTTGGCCAACTGCACCATGGAGTGCACCGGCAGACGGCGACTCAACGGCCGACCGGAGGCCACGGCCAATGCCACATCGAGCAAAGAGAAAAGAAAACGGGCAACCGAGAGCACCATGACCGCTTCCAGAGTCTTGGTAACGCCGGATTGCCAGGCGGGCCACTGCCCCAGTACCAGAGGGGTAAAGAGATCCAGCACTACCAGCGGGACCGGCTCCAGAAGCTTCTCGACACTGCGGTAACGGCGGATCTCCACGGCCCACTCGTTGCCGGAGCGGTCCAGCAGCCCTTTCATCGCCCGCCCCACCAGGTGAACGGCAACCAGATAGACCAGCAACGCCAAGGCCAGCCCCATGCCGGAAAGAATCACCAGCTGCAACAGGTCGTTGGACTGGACCGGTAATCCCCAGTTGGCCAACCAGTCCACCAGGACAGATCGCATCTCCGAGCGCAGTTCTTGCTCCAAAAGTGCCTCAACTCATTAATTTTTAGGATGAATGGCTAGAATAACTGTCTCACCGAAAAGAGAAAACTCTCGGGGAGATGGGCTCAGGATCCGGGTTGTAAAGTGCCGCTGGCCTCAGGAGGAGGGAAGCGCACCGAAGGACAGGCGCCCCTTGTGCCGCTCAGCGGCTAAGAGGCTGGTCAGCCCGCGTCTGCGGCGCTACTATCCGTAACCTAAACACTTCGAAAGGCAGGGAACATGGGTATCAAAGCCATCATCGTGGATACCGCAGGTACCACCACGGATTTCCAGTTTATTAAGGAGATCCTGTCATCCTATTCCAAACAGGCCATGGCGGCCTTCATAGCCGAAAACCGCCATGACTTCGCCGTCAGCACTCTGCTCGATGACGTTCAGGAACTGGCCGGGGTCGAAGATCTCGGTGATGCCGAGCTGGCGCAGTTGCTGGTGGACTGGATCCAGGACGACAGCAAGGCCACCGCGGTGAAGGGCCTGCAGGGGTTGATCTGGAAGCAGGGCTATCTGGCGGGCGAGTTCAAAGGTCATGTCTACGAGGATGCGGCGCGCGCCCTGAAACAGTGGCACAGCAGCGGCAAGCGCCTCTATAGCTTCTCCTCCAGCTCCGCCGATGCTCAGGAGCTCCTGTTCCGTCACAGCAACCAAGGCGACCTGAGCGGCCTGTTTTATGGTCACTTCGATACCAACATGGGTCAGAAGACCACAGCCCAGGCCTACAAGAACATCCTCAACACCCTGAGCCTCAGGCCCAAGCAGGTGATCTTCATCTCCGACGACATCCGCGAGCTCAACGCCGCCCGGGAAGCGGGGCTCAATACCCAGCAGATCGTCCGCGAACCCGGCACCCACCAGGGCAGTCACCCGGTGGCCGAAAGCTTTCAGCAGATCCGTCTATGAAGCCGGACAGGTCATAAAAAAGGCGCCCAAGGGGCGCCTTTTTTGATGTGTGAAGGGGTCAGCCCTTCATCGAAGAGACTTTTCGATACATCGCATCGATCTGGGCGGCAAAGCGCTGGTTGATCACCCGGCGGCGCAGCTTCATCGTCGGAGTCAGCTCCCCCAGTTTCATGCAAAACTCCCGGGGCAGCAGAGTGAACTGCTTCACCTGCTCAAACCGGGCCAGCTCCTTCTGCACCGCCTTCAACCGCTCCTCAAAGTGTGCCTTTACCCGGGCGTGCTGAACCAGCTCAAGCTTGTCCTTGTACTGGATCCCCGCCTCCTTGGCCCAGCTCTCCAAGGCTTCAAAGGCTGGGACGATCAAAGCGGAAACGTAGTTACGTGCATCGGCGATGATGGCGACCTGCTCCACCAGAGGATCCCGTGAGACCATCCCTTCAACCCGCTGAGGAGCGATGTACTTGCCGTTCGACGTCTTCATCAGCTCCTTGATACGGTCCGTGATCATCAGGCGACCCTGCTCATCCAGGTAGCCGCAGTCACCCGTCTTGAGCCAACCATCTTCGGTAAAGGTCGCTGCGGTGTCCTCCGGGCGGTTGTAGTAGCCCCGCATCACCGTATCCCCTTTCACCTGGATCTCATCGTCGGCACCGATCCGCACCTGCATCTCCGCAAGTGGGTTACCGTTGGTACCTATCCCGATCCGGCCCGGCATGTTGGCGGTCACAGAGGCAGTGGTCTCGGTCATACCGAACCCGCAAAGTACCGTCAGGCCCACCGACTGGAAAAACTCATTCACCTTGGGATCCAGAGCTGCGCCACCGGCGGGCATGAAGCGGATCCGCCCCCCCAGCTTTTCACGAACCTTGGACAACACCAACTTATCGGCAATCGCCAGTTTAAGGCGATCCAGAATGGTCAGAGAGCCGTGACCCTGCTCCGCCTCGAAACGCTTGAGACCCTGCTTCAGTGCCCAAAGGAAGAGTGCTTTCTTCTTGCCAGGGGCCGTTTCCAGCTTCTCCATCACCGCAGAGAAGATCTTTTCATAGAGGCGCGGGACCGCACAAAGCACGTGGGGCCGCACTTCCGCCAACGCGTCCTGAACCCTCATGGGATCATTCAGGTAGGCATTAGTGCCACCCTGGATAAGCACATAAAGCGTCCAGCAGCGCTCGAAGACATGGGACAGAGGCAGGAAAGCCAAGGAAACGTCCCCTTCACCAAAAGGCACGAAGGAGATGTGCTGTCGCACGGCACTGGCGAAGTTCTTGTAGTCCAGCATCACCCCTTTGGGCTCACCGGTGGTACCCGAGGTGTAGATCAGGGTCAGCAGGTCATCGAGTCGGTGATCGCCAATCCGCCGATCCAGCTCAGCTTGCTGAGCCCCGTTATCGGCAACCAGCAGCTCGGAAAGGCGGTGGATGCGAACAGGCGCCTCTACGGGAGTTAAATCCTCCTCCAGCAGCACCAGATCGGTCAGAGTCGGACAGTCAGACAGCAGGTTTAATGCTTTCTGGTATTGCTCCTGACCCGCCACGAACAGGACGCGCGCGCCGGCATCATTGATGATATAGGCCGATTGCTGCTCGGTATTGGTAGGGTAGATGGGGGCGCTGACGGCACGACACTGGGCGGTAGCGAGATCGGCAATGGTCCACTCGGGGCAATTATTGGCAAAGATTGCGACCTTATCCTGGACCGCCAAACCCATGGCTAAAAGGGCACGAGACAGGGCATCAACGCGACGACCAAAATCGATCCAGCTAATCGTCTGCCACTGGCCGTTGGCCTGATGACGCAGTGCCGGTGCATTTCCCATACTGGCAAAGCGTTCACGCATGCCTTTGACCAAGTGCAGTTGCTCAAGCGGTGTTCTCAAAGCTTCTCCCCCAAGGGTCTAATTATTCTTTTGGCGTACAGGCGTACGCTGTATGGGGCACATATTACTCCTGAGGACGCAATTTAGCAGGCTGACTTGGTCATTTTGCGCGCGATCACACACTTTTTTTTCGGAAAACTTTCCAATAACTGTCAGACGATATCTAACTTTTCAAAGGCTTTGCCACAGCGGAGCCGGTCGGTTAACGCCTGTTCGCAAAGAGGTCTAGAGCCATAATTCTAAATCTCATCAGCGAATGCACTGGCCCACTGCCAAAACTGACCAACGCCTCAGGGACCGCCCAGGGACCTATCAACACAATGCCACCACTACCGACCACGAAGAGCTTGATTGATGAGTCGTTCCCACGGGACCGTGCACAAAGCGGAGAAGGATTGAGTCCGGCCGTGATGCGAACGGTGGAACTGCCAGAGAAGGGCCAACTTATGGTGTAACTAGTGATTCTGTGCCTTGTTGCCGTTGCACAGCAGCAACGCACCCGCAGCGATGTAGGGGAAGATAGGAGGGTGCGTTGGAGGAAGTGGCCACGGAGACAGATACGTCGCTCAGTGTAAGGCCCCAAGAGAGAATCGGTTGAGACACCCTCGAGTCTGATGAAGAAATTGCAGATACGAAAAAGGCCCTGTCCGAAGACAGGGCCTTTTTCTGAATAAGCGTCTGGCGATGACCTACTCTCA